>JBBSVL010000168.1:0-6366 GCA_038233595.1 Propionibacteriales bacterium
AGCCGTACTGCACCAGCTGCGAGGTGCCGCCACAGAGCACCGCCTGCTCGCCGAACAGGTCGGTCTCGCACTCCTCGGTGAACGTCGTCTTGATGCCGCCCGCCCGCAGGCCGCCGATCGCCTTGGCGTAGGCGAGCGCCAGCTCCCAGGCCTTGCCGGTCGCGTCCTCCTCGACGGCGACCAGCACCGGCACGCCGCGACCCTCGGTGTACTCACGGCGGACCAGGTGCCCCGGGCCCTTCGGCGCGACCATGCACACGTCGACGCCCTCGGGCGGCTTGATGTAGTCGAACCGGATGTTGAAGCCGTGGCCGAAGAACAGCGCGTCGCCCGGCACCAGGTTGGGCTCCACGGACTCGACGTACAGCTTGCGCTGCACGTGGTCGGGCGCCAGGATCATGATCAGGTCGGCCTCCTCGACCGCCTCCTCGGGGGTGAGCACGCGCAGCCCCTCGGCCTCGGCCTTCGCGCGGCTCTTCGATCCGGCGGGCAGGCCCACCCGGACGTCGACTCCCGAGTCGCGCAGCGAGAGCGCGTGCGCATGCCCCTGGCTGCCGTAGCCGAGCACCGCCACGTTGCGGCCCTGGATCACGGACAGGTCGGCGTCGTCGTCGTAGAACATCTCAGCAGCCACGGGTGGGCTCTCCTTCTTGGTTGGGTACGTCGTAGGTGTGCGTCAGTTGGGCGAAGGGACGGGTACGGCGACCGGCATCGGGCGCAGGGTGCGCTCGGTGATCGACCGGGAGCCCCGGCCGATCGCGACCGTCCCGGACTGCACCAGCTCGCGCACCCCGAAGGGCTCGATCACGCGCCGGAAGTCCGAGAGCTTGTCGGGGTTGCCGGTGACCTCGATGGTGACCGCGTCGACTGCCACGTCGACGACCTTGGCCCGGAAGAGCTGGACGGCGTCGAGCACCTGGCCGCGGGAGTCGGCGTCGGCCCGCACCTTGACCAGCAGCAGCTCGCGAGCAATCGCCTCCCGCGGCTCGAGCTCGACGATCTTGATCACCTCGACCAGCTTGTTCAGCTGCTTGGTGACCTGCTCCAGCGGCGAGTCCTCGACGTTGACCACGATCGTCATCCGGGACAGGGTCGGGTGCTCGGTCGGGCCCACAGCCAGCGAGTCGATGTTGTAGCCGCGCCGGCTGATCAGTCCGGCGATCCGGGCCAGGACGCCGGGCTTGTTCTCCACCAGCACGGACAACGTGTGAACGCTCACTCGAAGTCCCCGGGGAGGCGTGAGCGCAGCGAGCGCCAAAGAGAATCAGCACAGGGGGTGTTCATCAGAGGTCATCCTCGTGGAAGTCGGGGGCCAGGTCACGGGCGTACTTGATCTCGTCGTTGGACGTGCCGGCGGCCACCATCGGCCAGACCATGGCGTCACGGTTGACCCGGAAGTCGACCACCACGGGCACGTCGTTGATCTCCATCGCCTTGGTGATCGTGGCATCGACGTCTTCGGGGCTCTCGCAGGACAGCCCCACCGCGCCGTACGCCTCGGCGAGCTTGACGAAGTCCGGAACCCTCTTGCTCTGGAGGTCGGTGTTGGAGTAGCGGCCGCCGTAGAAGAGCGTCTGCCACTGCCGGACCATGCCCAGCGACTCGTTGTTGATCACGGCCACCTTGATCGGGATGTTCTCGATCGTGCAGGTGGCCAGCTCCTGGTTGGTCATCTGGAAGCAGCCGTCACCGTCGACGGCCCAGACCGTGGTGTCCGGGCAGCCGACCTTCGCCCCCATCGCGGCAGGTACGGCGAACCCCATCGTGCCCAGCCCACCGGAGTTGATCCAGGTGTTCGGGTGCTCGTAGCCGATGAAGTGCGAGGCCCACATCTGGTGCTGGCCGACCCCCGAGCAGTAGATCGACTCCGGCCCGGCGATCTTGCCGAGCCGCTCGATGACGTACTGCGGGGCGAGACCCTCGGGCGGCGTGTCGTAGCCGAGGGGATAGCGCTTCTTGAGCCCGGACAGGAACGCGACCCAGCCCTCGTAGTCGCCGCTGTGTCCGGCATCTTCGTCGGCCTGGAGCGCGACCACCAGGTCGGCGATCACCTCGCGGCAGTCACCGACGATCGGGACGTCGGCGATCCGGTTCTTGCCGATCTCGGCGGGGTCGATGTCGGCATGGATCACCTTCGCGCCCGGCGCGAACGAGTCCAGGTTGCCGGTGACCCGGTCATCGAACCTGGCGCCGAGGCTGATGATCAGATCGCTCTTCTGCAGGGCGGCCACCGCGGCAACGGTGCCGTGCATGCCCGGCATGCCCAGGTGCTGCGGGTGGCTGTCCGGGAAGGCACCTCGGGCCATCAACGTGGTCACCACCGGCATCCCGGTCCTCTCGGCGAGCACCCGCAGCTCCTTTGCTGCCCGGGCGCGGATCACGCCCCCGCCGACGTACAGCACCGGCTTGCGCGACTCCAGGATCAGCCTCGCGGCCTCGCGGATCTGCTTGCCGTGCGGCCGGGTCACCGGGCGGTAGCCGGGCAGGTTGAGCTCGGTCGGCCAGTCGAAGGTGGTCGGCGCCTGGAGGGCCGACTTGGCGATGTCGACCAGGACCGGGCCGGGGCGGCCGGTGGAGGCGATGTAGAACGCCTCCGCGACCGTGCGTGGGATGTCGGCGGGGTCGGTGATCAGGTAGTTGTGCTTGGTGATCGGCATGGTGATCCCGCGGATGTCCGCCTCCTGGAAGGCGTCGGTGCCGATCTGCTTGGCACCGACCTGGCCAGTGATCGCGACCATCGGCACCGAGTCCATGTGGGCGTCGGCGAGCGGTGTCACCAGGTTCGTGGCCCCCGGCCCGCTGGTCACCATGCAGACTCCGGTCCTGCCCGAGGCCACAGCATATCCCTGGGCGGCGTGCCCGGCACCCTGCTCGTGGCGCACCAGGATGTGGCGCAGCTTCACGGAGTCGAAGAGCGGGTCGTAGGCGGGCAGGATCGCGCCGCCGGGGATGCCGAAGATGTTCTGGGCGCCGACGGCCTCCAGCGAGCTGATCAGGCTCTGGGCTCCGGTGACCGTCTCGGCTCTCGCGCTTCCCTGCTCAGACATCTGGCTCTTCTTCTCGTCGTCGGTTGGCCAACAAAAAACCCCTCGGGCCTTCCGGCGGACGAGGGGTCGACACGTGTGCTCGGGCCTGGGCCCTCAGCTCACGCGTCGCGTGGGTACGAGCGTGCCTTCTGCGAACTGCATGTGACCAGCATGCCCCCGGTCCGCCCCGGCGCTCAACCCGGGCCCCCCGTCGTCCCACGATCCGGACGGAGCGCCCAGCATCTGGTCGGCCGCCGACCCGTTTCACTCCGCTCCGTCGGCCCACACCCAGCTGGGCCGAGGCCCCGGTGCGCATGCGCGGGGCCTCGTCCGAGCCGGGCGTCGGGAGAGATCAGGGCCGCCCCCAGGCGGTGTGTCGACGGAGTCCACGCATCACCAGGGTGATCATCACGTCACCGGCGCCGAGGGCCGCGGCACCGCATCCGGCCAGGACGGCGCCGACCGTCGCCAGGACCGATCCCCGGCCGCGGACCAGGGACAGGATCCCCGCCAGCGCCGGGGCTGAAGGCCGGCGCTTGTGGTTTCATCCTCAAGGACACCGAGCCCGAGGCGCTGGTGCGGGCGGTACGCAGCGCGTACGACGGTGACGCGATGCTGTCCCCCTCCGTCACCAAGCGGGTGATCGCCTCCTACGTGCGGACCCCCGATCCGTCGGGAACGCTGCCCGCTTCCCTCACCGACCGGGAGACGGACGTGCTGCTGGCGATGGCGCGCGGCCTGTCCAACGCAGAGATCGGCGGCCGGCTGCATCTCAGCGAGGCCACGGTGAAGACCCACGTGACCGCGATCCTGGCCAAGCTCGGTGTCCGCGACCGGCTGCAGGCGGTGGTCGCGGCCTACGAGTCGGGCGCCGTGCAGCCGGGAGGGTGAGCGGCTGCGGGTGCTCAGTCGCGGGACTGCCAGGTGCAGATGCAGGCCTGGTTGCCGTCGGAGTCCGCGAGCACCCAGAAGGCCGGGGCCTCGGCGTCGCTGACCAGGGTGCCCCCGGCGTCGAGGGCCGCCTGGATCCGGGCCTGGGCGACATCGTCGGGCACGCTGACGTCGAGGTGCCAACGCTGCCGGTCAGGGGCTCCGGCGTCGCTCTTCTGGAACCAGACGTTGGGGGTCCGGTCGGCCGCGTCGTGCAGCTCGTCGTCGTGCGCATCGCCCTGCTCGTAGCCGAGGATCGCCTTCCAGAACGGCTTGATCGCGCCGTGGTCCGGGGTGTCCAGCGCCCACTCGACCACGTCGGGAGCCTCGGTGGAGGCACTGACGCCCGCCGAGGCGGCCAGCTCGCTGATCCGCTGCGCGAGGCGGACGTCGCGTGGCGTGATCGCCTCGACGTCGTGGCTCTTCAGCGTCACCGTCAGGTGCGGGTAGCGCAGGTCGACGTCGGGGTGGTGGTTGGCCTCGTCGGCGGCCTTGGCGATCTCGGTGACGAGTGCGGCGCCGGTGTTGAAGTCACCGGTCTCGAAGCGGGCGACCAGCCGGTCGAGCACCTTGCGCCACCCGTCGAGGCCCTCGTCGTGCACCTCCTGGCCCGTCAGCGCCCTCTTGTCGTCGTCGTTCATGTCTGTGCCTCCTTCGTGTTCAGTGGCCGGAGCTGCCGGCCGTCGTTGTCGAAGTTCGCCGGGTCCAGCCACGCCTGGAAAGCTGCCCGGATCCGAGGCCACCCGTCGTCGGTGACCGCGAACCACGCGGTGTCGCGGTTGCGTCCCTTGTAGTGCACCGCCTGGCGGAAGACGCCCTCGAAGGTGAACCCCAGCCGCACCGCTGCCCCGCGCGAGGGCTCGTTGAGGGAGTCACACTTCCATTCGTAGCGCCTGACACCGACAACGTCGAACGCATGGGCAGCCATCAGGTACATCGCCTCGGTCGCGGCCGTGGTGCGCTGCAGCTCGGCGGAGTAGGTGATGTGTCCGACCTCGGCGGTCCCCATCGCGTGGTCGATGCGCAGCCATGTCGCGATCCCGACGGGAGTGTCGTCCGGCAGCAGGATCGCCAGCGGGACGGTGGCCGGCGCCGCCAGGAGTCGCTCGAGGTACGACGCGAAGGTGCCCCGGTCCTCGAACGGCCCACCCGACAGGTAGGTCCACACCGAGTCAGGTGAGCCGGCGCACAGGGCGTCGTACAGGCCGTTCACGTGGTCGCCGACCAGGGGATCCAAGCGACAGGTACGGCCGGACAGCGTCACCGGCTCCAGCGGAGGTCCGGGCTGCCAGTCGAGAGGGTCACCGATGGTCTGGCCGAAGTCGTTCACAGGCACGCCTGCAGCCTATGGTGAGCGGGTGACGGAGTCTTCGCTGGTGCGCATGGTCCGCGACTCGGTCATCGGCGAGGACCACGTGATGGTGACGCCGTACGGCCGACGTCGGGTGACCTATGCCGACTACACCGCGTCCGGTCGGGCGCTGAGCTTCATCGAGGACTTCATCCGCAACGAGGTGCTGCCCAGCTACGCCAACACGCACACCGAGTCCAGCGGCACCGGCCTGCAGACCACCCGGCTGCGCGAGGACGCGCGCCGGATCATCCACGACGCGGTCGGTGGTGACGACGAGACCGTGGTGATCTTTGCCGGGTCGGGCACGACCGGCGCGATCGCCAAGCTGATCGGAGTGCTGGGTCTACGGATCCCCTCCGCCCTCGAGGACCGGCACCAGCTGTCCGCGCAGATCCCGGCCGACCAGCGACCGGTGGTCTTCATCGGCCCGTTCGAGCACCACAGCAACGAGATCCCCTGGCGCGAGTCGATCGCCGACGTCGTGACGATCCCCGAGGACGCCAACGGGCTGATCGACCTCGACGTACTCCGCGCCCGCCTGGCCGAGTACGCCGACCGGCCCACGAAGATCGGCTCGTTCTCGGCTGCCTCCAACGTGACGGGCATCGTCACGGACACCGTGGCGATCTCGACGTTGCTGCACGAGCACGGCGCGCTGTCGTTCTGGGACTTCGCTGCCGCGGCCCCCTACATCGAGATCGAGATGTACGCCGGGCGCGCGGGCCCAGAAGATCGTGCACGGCCGCTCGCCTACAAGGACGCGGTGTTCATCTCCCCGCACAAGTTCATCGGCGGCCCCTCGACCCCGGGCGTGCTGGTCGCCCGGCGCGAGCTGTTCGGCAACCGGGTGCCCGAGGTCCCGGGTGGTGGCACCGTCGCCTACGTCAACGATGCCGACCACGCCTACCTCGCCGACCCCGAGCACCGCGAGGAGGGTGGCACCCCGGCGATCATCGAGGCGGTTCGCGCCGGACTCGTGTTCCAGCTCAAGCAGGCCGTGGGCGTGCCGACGATCCGGGCGGCAGAGGAACGCTTCCTCGAGCGTGCGCTGGAAGC
>JBBSVL010000169.1:0-6339 GCA_038233595.1 Propionibacteriales bacterium
CGTTGCGCAGCCCGACCAGCCCGACCAGGCCGACGGCGCCGGCCGCGACCACGGCAAGGACGAGAACGCCGATCCCGATCCCGACCAGCACCGAGGGTCGCTTCTGGTCAACCATGGGCAGAGTCTCGCAGTGCCATCATCATCGCCTCCAGGGCCAGCAGCGGCGGCACGTTGAACTCCAGCATCTGCTCGCGAGCGGTGAACACGGCCTCGATCCGGGTCAGGTTCTGCTCCGGGGTCGAGGAATGTGCCAGCGCCATCACGTCCCCGCGGGTCTCCTCGTTGACCATGCGAGCGTCCGGTCCGCCGATCTGCACCGCGATCGCGTCGCGGTAGACCGAGACCAGGTCCATCAGCCCTCGGTCCACCACGTCGAGCACCCGGCGTTTGGCGCGAGTCTTCTGCGACCGCTCCAGGTCGCGCATCGCGGGGGCGTACTCCCGGGGGCGGCGGCCGCGTTCGACGACGCCGTACATCACGTCGAGGTCCTCGCGTTCACGGGCGTCGATGCGCGAGGTCATCTCGCCGGACTCCTCGATCGCGGAGTCGTGCAGGTTGGCCGCGGCGGTCAGGCAGCCACCGAGCGTGGTCAGCTCGCCGGGGATGCGGATCACCTCGCGGCGCCGGGCGAAGGTGGCCTCGTCGGTGGCCAACGCCTTTGCCCGGCCGATGTGGCCCTGGCTGGCGCGGGCGGCGTACGACGCACGCTCGGGCGAGACCCCTTCGCGCCGGACCAGGAACCCGGCCACGTCCTCGGCCGACGGTGTGGCCAGCACCACCAGCCGGGCGCGCGAGCGGATGGTGGGCAGCACGTCCTCGACGGTGGGGGCGCAGAGCAGCCAGACGGTGCGGTCGGTGGGCTCCTCGACTGCCTTGAGCAGCGCGTTGGCGGCCTGGTCGGTCAGCCGGTCGGCGTCCTCGACGATCATGACCTGGTAGCGCCGGCCGATCGGCGCCAAGGCGGAGCTGCGCACCAGCTGGCGCACGTCGTCCACCCCGATGGTGAGCTTCTGGGTGCGGGTCACCGAGATGTCCTCGTGGGACCCGATCATCGCGGTGTGGCACGAGTGGCACTCCCCGCAGCCACCACGCTCGCACTGCAGCGCCGCCGCGAACGCGATGGCCGCGTTGGACCGGCCGGAACCGGGTGGCCCGGTGAACAACCAGGCATGGGTCATGTCGCCGGCGACCGCTCGCTCGAGGGTCTCCACCACTCTGGTCTGGCCGACCAGCTCGTCCCATACGCTCACCGGAGGAGTCCCGCCACCCGGGTCCGGATCGCCCCGGCGATGGTCTCGACATCGTCGCGGGCATCGAGGACCAGGTAGTGGTCGGGGTCGGCGGCGGCCAGACCCAGGAACACCGCCCGGACCCGCTGGTGGAACTCCGGCGGCTCCGCCTCAATCCGGTCGCGCTCCGCGAGCCGGGACAGCCCCGCGTCGGGATGCAGGTCGAGGACGACCGTGAGGTGCGGGCGCAGGTCGCCGGTGGCCCAGCGCAGCACCTGCTCCAGGGCGGGGTCGACAGCCTCGCGGCCACCACCCTGGTAGGCGAGGGCCGAGTCGACGTAGCGGTCGGTGACGACCACCTGGCCCTGTGCCAGGGCCGGGCCGACCACGCGCTCGACGTGCTCGGCCTTGTCGGCGGCGTAGAGCAGCGCCTCGGTGCGGTGGTCGAGCTCGCCGGTCGCCGGGTCGAGCACGATCCGCCGGATCTCGCGCCCGACGTCGGTCGCGCCGGGCTCGCGGGTGAGCAGCACGTCGTACCCCTCCGCCCGGAGCCAGGTCTCCAGCGCGCTCGCCTGCGTGGACTTGCCCGCCCCCTCACCCCCCTCGAGCGCGACGAAGACGCCGGTCTCGGAGTAGGCGCCGGGTGTCACGGGAGCAGCCTAGGTTGCCGCCCCGACAGGTGCCCGGGTGGTCGGTGGGGGCGGGAGGCCCGGGCAGGAAGGGGCGGGCAGGAAGAGGCGGGCGAATTCCCACGGGATGAAGGTTCTTCGTCGCTCCCCCAGGTTTATGGAGCACGGGAAGTGCAGAGAAACGTTCATCCCGTGGGAACTCAACACGGCCGCCAACACCCGAGAGCGTCAGGCCTTCTTGGCCGGGGCCTTCTTCTTCGCCGCTGGCTTCTTCGCCGTCTTCTTGGTCGTCGCCTTCTTCGCTCCTCGCTTGGCGCTCTTCTTCGCGGGGCCCTTGGCCCGGCGCTCGGCGAGCAGCTCGGCGGCCCGCTCGATGGTGACCGCGTCGACGGTGTCGTCCTTGCGCAGGGTCGCGTTGTACTCGCCGTCGGTGACGTACTCGCCGAAGCGGCCGGCCTTGACCACTACCGGCTGTCCGGAGACCGGGTCGTTGCCCAGCTCCTTCAACGGCGCGGCCGCAGCGGCCCGACCCCGCTGCTTGGGCTGGGCGTAGATCGCCAACGCCTGCTCGAGGGTGATCGTGAAGATCTGCTCCTCGGACTCGATGGAGCGCGAGTCTGTGCCCTTCTTCAGGTAGGGACCGTAGCGGCCGTTCTGCACCGTGATCTCCACGCCGTCGGCGTCCTCGCCCACCGTCCGCGGCAGGCTCATCAGCTTCAGCGCGTCGGCGAGCGTCACGGTCTCCAGCGTCATCGACTTGAACAGCGAACCCGTCCGCGGTCGCTGCTTGGCCGGCGCGTCGTCGGGCAGCACCTCGGTGACGTAGGGGCCGTAGCGACCGTTCTTCGACACGACGCGGTGCCCGGTCCCCGGGTCGGTGCCCAGCTCGGTCTCCTCGCCGGCGGGGTTGGCGAGCAGCTCGACCGCCTTCTCCATGGTCAGCTCGTCGGGCGGCAGGTCATCGGGGACGTTGGCCTTCTTCGCCGCAGGAGTGCCGTCGTCGCCGGGGCCCTCCAGGTAGGGGCCGTACTTGCCGACCCGCAGCGAGATGCCACTGTCCGGGCCGCCGACCGGGAAGGTGGCCAGCTCCTTGGCGTCGATCTCGCCGAGGCCGCTGACCAGCTGCCGCAGCCCCAGGACCCCGTCGGAGCCGAAGTAGAACTCGCCGAGCTCGGTGTTGCGGTCCTTACGGCCGTTCGCGATCTCGTCGAGGATGTCCTCCATGCCGGCGGTGAACTCATAGGAGACCAGCCGGGTGAAGTGCTCCTCCAGCAGGCGTACGACGCTGAACGCCAGCCAGGCCGGCACCAGCGCGGTGCCCTTCTTGTACACGTAGCCGCGGTTCAAGATGGTGCCGATGATCGAGGCGTACGTCGAGGGGCGGCCGATCTCGCGCTCCTCGAGCTCCTTGATCAGGGACGCCTCGGTGTACCTCGCCGGCGGCTTGGTCTCGTGACCGTCGGCACGCAGCGAAGCGGCCGACACAGCATCGCCCTGCTCGACGTTGGGCAACCGGGTCTCCCGGTCGTCCCGGTCGGCGTCGGGGTCGTCAGCACCCTCGACGTAGGCCTTGAGGAAGCCGTGGAAGGTGATCACCCGTCCGCTCGCCGAGAACACCACGTCCTCGCCGGTCGCCGAGGAGCCACCGAGCCGGATCGAGACCGACTGGCCGACCGCGTCCTTCATCTGCGAGGCCACGGTGCGCATCCAGATCAGCTCGTAGAGCCGGAACTGGTCCCCGGAAAGTCCGGTCTGGGCCGGGGTGCGGAAGGTGTCACCCGACGGCCGGATCGCCTCGTGCGCCTCCTGGGCGTTCTTGACCTTCGAGGCGTAGACCCGCGGGGAGTCGGGGACGTACTCGGCGCCGTACAGCTCGCGCACCTGCTCGCGGGCGGTGTTGACCGCCGTGGCCGACAGCGTCGTGGAGTCGGTACGCATGTAGGTGATGAAGCCGTTCTCGTAGAGCCGCTGCGCCACCGACATCGTGGACGAGGGGCTGAAGCCCAGCTTGCGGGACGCCTCCTGCTGCAGCGTGGTGGTGCGGAACGGGGCGTACGGCGAGCGGCGGTAGGGCTTGGACTCGACCGAGCGCACCTCGAACGTCGTGTCACGCAGCCCGGACACCAGGGCCTCGGCGCGCTGCTGGTCGAGATGCACGGCCTCCTTCCCGGTCGTCCTCTTCAGCTGGCCGTCACTGCCGAAGTCGCGGCCACTGGCGACCCGGGCGCCGTCCAGGGAGTAGATCCGGGCCGGGAAGATCCGCTGCTCGTGCCGGGCGCCGGCGTCGAAGGTGCCCTCGAGGTCCCAGTACGACGCGGCGCGGAACGCCATCCGCTCCCGCTCGCGGTCGACCACCAGCCGGGTCGCCACGGACTGCACCCGCCCAGCCGAGAGACCCGACATCACCTTGCGCCACAGCACCGGGGAGATCTCGTAGCCGTAGAGCCGGTCGAGGATCCGGCGCGCCTCCTGTGCCTCGACCAGGTCCATGTCGACGTCGCGCGGGTTGTCCGCAGCCGCCAGGATCGCGGCCTTGGTGATCTCGTGGAACACCATCCGCTTGACCGGCACCTTGGGTTTCAGCTCGTCGAGCAGGTGCCAGGCGATGGCCTCACCCTCGCGGTCCTCGTCAGTGGCGAGGTAGAGCTCGTCGGCACTCTTCAACAGCTGCTTCAGCTTGCTGATGTGCGACTTCTTGTCCCGAGGCACGACGTAGTAGGGAGTGAAGCCGTTGTCGACGTCGACCGCCATCCGGCCCCAGGGCTTGTCCTTGATCGACGCCGGGGTGTCGGCCGCGCCCTGGGGGAGGTCGCGGATGTGGCCGATGGACGACTCCACGACGTAGTCCCGGCCGAGGTAGCCCGCGATGGTGCGGGCCTTGGCCGGTGACTCGACGATGACGAGCTTGCTCACGTGCTTGGGGTCTTCCTGTTGGTCCGATGTCGACTGCCGGCGCCTCATGGATCAGGCGCCGATGCCACGTCAAGGTAGCGCGCCGGGGCCTATGGTCAATCCGGGAGGCCGAGATAACCGTCGGCGACCAGCTCGCGCACGCCGGCGAGTCCTTCCACCCGGACCGCCTCGGGATCTCCGCTCAGGAGGTCGGCCAGCGCCGCCAGGATCTGGCCGACTGCGAGCTCGCCGTCGCAGGCCCCGACCAGGCCCGCCTCGACGGTGTCGACCTCGCGCGCGCGACGGACCCCCAGCTGGCGACGCAGCACGATCCGGTTCGGATCCTCGGCCCCCGGTGCGCCGAACGTCTCCTGGACGACGTCGGCCGGCCGCACCAGCCGGGTGGCCAGCAACGCGTCGTCGGCGAGGTCGCGCAGCAGCGTCGTACGTCGGAAATGGGCGGCGACCTCGTTGCCCAGCGGCATCTGCACGTCGTAGGGCCAGTCCTCGAAACGGTGCACGGGTTCGGCGTCGGTCCTGCGCAGGTTGACCCAGCCGAACCCGACCGCCTCGGCGCCCTGCTCCTCGAGCCAGGCCAGCCAGGTGTCGTAGCGGCGTCGGTACTCCGCGGCATCTCCCGAACCGGTCGTCGGGTGCACGCCGGCGTCCTTGAGCCACAGCTCGACGTAGGTCGGCAGGTCGCAGGTCTCGCGCTGCACCACCCACGCGTCGCAACCCTCTACCCAGCCGTCGAGACGCTCGTCCCACGGCTGGTCGCGCAGGATCATCCAGTTCGCGAGCACCTGGCAGACCCCACCCTCGTTCAGGTGCTCCGGTGCGGTGCGGACGATGTGCTCGACCACCCGGTCGCCGGGCAGGCCGCTGTCGCGGTAGACGAGTCGTGCGCCCGTGGCAGGCGAGATCACGAACGGCGGGTTGGTCACGACCAGGTCGAAGCGCTCGTCGCGCACCGGCTCGAAGAAGGAGCCCTCGCGGACGTCGAGGCGCACGTCGTTCAGCGCGGCGTTGAACCTGGTCAGCCAGAGCGCCCTGCGGTTCACGTCGGTCGCGACCACGTGTGCTGCGTGGCCGGCCAGGTGCAGCGACTGGACACCGCAGCCGGTGCCGAGGTCGAGCGCCCTGTCGACCGGTTCGCGCACCGTGATCTCGGCCAGGGAGGTCGCGGCGGAGCTGATCCCGAGCACGTGGTCGGCACCGACCCGGCTCGGCGAGCCGTCCAGGCCGGGGGTCAGGTCGCTGGCCACCCACAGGTTCCCGGCGTCGGTGCCGTAGGGGCGTACGTCGACGCGCGCAGCCACCTCGCCGACCGAGCGTTCCAGGATCGACCCCGCACAGAGCCGGTCGACCAGGCCGGGCAGGGCGACCTCGGCGGCGGCCAGGGAGACCGGCAGCTGGAGCAGCCAGAGCCGGGCCAGCGTCTCCAGAGGCGAGCCGCCCCGCGTGGCACGCTCACCTGGCGTGGTCTCGTTGCGGGACAGCGCGGCGTGGGCCGTCGTACCGAGCACAGCAGCCACGTCGTCGTAGGTGTAGGCAGCGGCCCTCAGCGCCTCGGCCAGGTCGGTGGCCAG
>JBBSVL010000170.1:0-6312 GCA_038233595.1 Propionibacteriales bacterium
GGGCGCCATCGCGGCGGTGATCCTCTACTTCGCCAGGGACATCTGGGCGATCATCCGTGCGTGGGTGCTCGGGCTGTTCCGGGCGGAGTACCGCGGCACGTTCGAGCACCGGATGGGTTGGTACGTCATCCTTGGCAGCATCCCGATCGGGGTGGTGGGCCTGGCCGCGAAGGACGTGATCACCGGTGACCTCCGGTCCTTGTGGGTGGTGGCGGTCGCGCTGATCCTGTGGAGCGCAGTGATGCTGTACGCCGAGCGCCAGGGCAGGCAGGACCGCCCCGAGCACCGGATCGGGCTCAAGGACGCGGTCATCGTGGGTCTCGTGCAGTGCATCGCGCTGGTGCCGGGTGTGTCTCGGTCGGGCGCGACGATCTCGGCCGGCCTGCTGCGTGGTCTCGACCGCGTCGCCGCGACCCGGCTCAGCTTCTTCCTGTCCATCCCGGCCCTGCTCGCGGCGGGCGTGTTCGAGCTCAAGGACGCGCTCGGAGGCGGCATCGGCCTGGGGGAGACCGTCGTCGGCACGGTGGTGAGCTTCGTGGTCGGCTACGCGTCGGTGGCCTGGTTGCTGAGGTTCGTCGCGCACCACAGCATCGGCAAGTTCGTGCCCTACCGGGTCTTCGTCGGGGTGCTGGTGATCGTGCTGCTGGCCACCGGCGTGATGTCGGCAACCTGACGGCTCACAACCAGCCCGAGCGCCTGCTGACGATCCAGACCAGCAGCGAGCTGGCCAGCATCAGCAGCAGCGCGTAGACGTAACCACCCGCCCAGTGCAGCTCGGGCATGTTGTCGAAGTTCATCCCGTAGACGCTGCCCACCAGCGTCGGCGCCACGAGTAGGCCGAGCAACGCGGAGATCCTGCGCATGTCGTCGTTCTGCTGCACCGAGATCTGCGCGATGTAGGCGTCGAACGCGGTGGAGAGCAGGTTGTCCAGCGCGTCGATCGTCTCTGTGACCCGTGCCAGATGGTCGGCGACGTCGCGGAAGTACGTCGAGGACTCCGGCGCGATCCCCGGCACCGACTTGCCGGCGAACCGCATCATCGGGTCGCGCAGGGGCAGGAGCGCACGCCGCATCTCGGCCAGCTCGCGCTTGAGCAGGTAGATCCGCTTGGCGTCGTTGGTGCGCTCCTCGGAGAACACCGACCCCTCGACCTCGTCGACATCCTCCTGGAGGTCGGCGGCGACCTCCTCATAACGGTCGACCACCTGGTCGCAGAGCGCGTAGACGACCGCGGAGGGCCCGTGCTGGAGCACCGTCTCCATGCCTTCGAGCTGCAGCCGGGCCTGGTGCAGGGCGTTGCCCTCGCCGTGCCGCACCGAGATCACGAAGTCCTGTCCGACGAACACGTTGATCTCTCCGGTCTCCACGGCGTCGAACTCGTCGACGTACCAGAGCGTCTTGAGCACCAGGAAGAGGGTGTCGTCGTACCGTTCGAGCTTGGGTCGCTGGTGAGCCCGGAACGCGTCCTCGAGGGCCAGCGGATGGAGCCCGTAGACGTCCTGGACCCGCTCCAGCTCCCGCTCGTCGGGTTCGTGCAGCCCGACCCAGACGAAGTCGTTCTCGCCGGTTGCGGCGCTGCGCACCCCTTTCAGGTCGCCGGTGTCGCAGCTCACCGGGACACGCACGCCGTTGCGGTACAACGCGTTGTCAACGATCACCAGGTCAGGTTAGACGGCAGCGTTGTGGCAACGCCTTAGGCTCGGCCTCATGCCAACGGTGATTCTGGCCCGCCACGGACGGACCTCGGCCAACGCCTCAGGGGTGCTCGCGGGGCGAAGCAGGGGTGTCCACCTCGATGACCGCGGCAAGGAGCAGGCCACCGCGGCCGGTGACCGGCTGGTGGGGCTCTCCCTGGCAGCCGTGGTGACCAGCCCGATGGAGCGTTGCCGGGAGACCGCGAAGCTGCTCGCTCCGGACGCGAAGGTGGTGGCCGAACGACGGCTCACCGAGTGCGACTACGGCAGCTGGACGGGTAGGCCGCTCAAGGAGCTCGGCAAGGAGCCGCTGTGGCGCAGCGTGCAGGCCCACCCCGCGGGCGTCGTCTTCCCCGATGGCGAGCCGATGGCCGAGATGAGCCGGCGAGGCGTGGCGGCGGTCCGGGACTGGGACGCTCGACTGGCGGCCGAGCACGGCCCCGACGCGATCTGGGTCGCCGTCTCCCACGGCGACGTGATCAAGGCGATCCTGGCCGACGCGCTCGGCATGCACCTGGACGCCTTCCAGCGGATCGTGGTCGACCCGGCGAGCCTGTCGGTGGTCCGCTACACCGCGCTGCGGCCGTTCGTGGTGTCGGTGAACTCCTCGTCGGGCAGCCTGGCGCATCTCAAGCCCCCCGCACGGGGCCGGCGCTCGCGCAAGAAGCCTACGGCTGACGCCGACGACGTGCTCCTCGGCGGTGGCTCGGGACCGGCGACCTCCTAGTGCCGCACTAGCCTCGTCTAGGCTCGAACCATGCCTCCTGTCGTGCACACTTTCGACCCGCCGGAGCGATTCGTCGCCGGCACCGTCGGCGAGCCCGGACAGCGCACCTTCTTCCTGCAGGCTCGTGCGGGCGACCGGCTCACCAGCGTGGCGATGGAGAAGCAGCAGGTGCAGATCCTCGCCCGTGAGGTCGACGAGCTGCTCGACAAGCTGATCGAGGCGGCCGCCTCCCGGACCACCATCCCGGCAGTCACGCCCGTGGACCTGGCCGACAGCGAGCCGTTGGACAGCCCGATCGAGGAGGAGTTCCGCGCGGGCACCATCACGTTGTCCTGGGACGCCGAGGACGAACGCGTGGTGATCGAGGTGTTCGCCGTCACAGACGCGGAACCCGACGTCGACGACTCCGCGCTGGTGGGGGAGGCCGAGGAGCCCGAACCCGACGAGCTGCTGCTGGTCCGGCTGCTGCCGGGCCAGGCACGTGCGTTCTGCTCTCGGGCCGAGAGCGTGGTCGAGGCCGGCCGCGCGCCGTGTCCGTTCTGCGGTGGCCCGATCGACCCCACCGGTCACCTGTGCCCGCGTGCGAACGGCTTCCGGCGCACCACACAGGCATGATCACCCCTTCGGTGACCGACCTGCTCACCGGCGACATCGAGGTGCTCGGCCGGATCATGCCGGCCTCCAACCACACGTTCTTCGGCGAGCTCGTCGACGGCAGCACGCGCACCAAGGTCGTCTACAAGCCCGTCTCCGGCGAACGCCCGCTGTGGGACTTCACCGACGGCACCCTGGCCGACCGCGAGTACGCCGCGTGGGTCGTCTCCGATGCCCTGGGCTGGGAGGTCGTGCCCCCGACGGTGCTGCGGGAGGGGCCGGCGGGCTCCGGCATGGTGCAGCTGTGGTGTGAGCCGGACGCGAACGTCGAGGCGGTCGACTTGGTGCCGGAGGGGGCCAGGCCGCAGGGTTACCTGCACGTGCTGGACGCTCTCGGTGGGGACAACCGGCCTGTCGAGCTGGTGCATGAGGACTCCGTGCCGCTGCGCCGGATGGCGGTCCTGGACGTGGTCACCAACAACACCGACAGGAAGGGCGGCCACGTGCTGACGATGGCGGACGGGCACCGCTACGGCGTGGACCACGGGATCTGCTTCCACCCCGACGACAAGCTCCGCACCGTGCTGTGGGGTTTCGCAGGGGAGCCGCTGGACGACATGGAGCTCGCCGGCCTCGAGGTGGTGCTCGACGGGCTTTCGCAAGGGGGAGAGCTGGCCGCCCGGCTGGGCCCGCTGCTGACCCGTCCCGAGATCGCGCGGACCCGGCACCGGGCCCGGCAGCTGCTGCAGTCGGGCATCCTGCCGATCCCGGACGGTGGCTGGCCTTCGATCCCGTGGCCGCCCTTCTGAGCTCCACCTCGTAGGCTGCCGACATGCGTGCCTGGACCTCACCCGACGTGCCCCGGCTTCCGGTGCTGGAACCAGAGGTGCGGGTGTTCGACACCTCGGCCGGCACCGTCGTACCGACCAGTCCGCAGGATGCGGCGCGGTTGTACGTCTGCGGCATCACCCCGTACGACGCGACGCACCTGGGCCACGCCGCGACCTACGTCGCCTTCGACCTGCTCAACCGGGCGTGGCGCTCGGCAGGGCACGACGTGCGCTACGTGCAGAACGTCACCGACGTAGACGACCCGCTGCTGGAGCGTGCCACGGCGACCGGGGAGGACTGGGTGGCGCTCGCCGAGCGTGAGACGGAGCTGTTCCGCACCGACATGGAGGTGCTGCGCGTGATCGCGCCGGACGCCTTCGTCGGCGCCGTCGAGGCGATCCCGCTGGTCATCGACATGGTCCAGGCGCTCCAGGAGACGGGTGCGGTCTACGACGTCGACGGCGACCTCTACTTCTCCGTCACGGCAGACCCCGACTTCGGCGCGGTCTCCGGCTGGGACCGCGAGCAGATGCTGCGGATCTTTCCCGAGCGTGGTGGCGACCCGGACCGTCCCGGCAAGAAGGATCCGCTGGACTGCCTGCTCTGGCAGGCGGAGCGTCCCGGCGAACCGGCGTGGGATTCACCTTTCGGCCGGGGGAGACCGGGATGGCACATCGAGTGCAGCGCGATCGCGCGTCATCACCTGGGGTCCCCGCTCGACGTACAGGGCGGCGGCAGCGACCTGGTCTTCCCGCACCACGAGATGAGCGCGTCCGAGGCGCAGGTGGCCCAGCCGGGAACGTCGTTCGCGCGCAGCTACGTGCACGCCGGGATGGTGGCGCTGGACGGCGAGAAGATGTCGAAGTCCAAGGGCAACCTGGAGCTCGTGTCCCGGCTGCGCGAGCAGGGCGTGGACCCGATGGCGATCCGGCTGGCGCTGCTGCGCCACCACTACCGCTCCGACTGGGAGTGGACCGCCGACGACCTGACCACCGCCCAACTCGTGCTCCAGGACCTCCGCACCGCCGTCGGACTGCCGTCGGGGGCGCCGACCGGCCCGGTCGTGGCGGACGTGCTCGCCGCGCTGGCCGATGACCTGGATGCCCCGACCGCGGTCGAGTGCCTCGCGGTCTGGGCCAAGCACACCGTCACCGACGCCTCCGAGCCCGGTGCGGGCGATGTGATCCGCACCCTTGCCGACGCTGCGCTCGGGCTCGCTCTCTGAGCGTCTGGGCTTGAGTTGCTGTCGATTTCCCACGGTCTGAACGTTTCTCCACACATCCCCACGCGAATTCGCGACGGGGAGTGTGCAAGAACGTTCAGACCGTGGGAAATCTGTGACTCCAAGCTCAGTCGCCGCGGTCCCGGCGCTTGAGGTAGCGCTCGAACTCGCGGGCGATCGCCTCGCCGCTGGCCTCCGGGAGCTCGGTGGTGTCCTGGTTCTCCTCGAGCATGTGGACGTACTCCGCGATGTCCTCGTCCTCCTCCGCCAGCTCGGCGACGCCTCGTTCCCATGCTCGGGCGTCCTCTGGGAGGTCGCCGAGGGGAACGCTGATCTCGAGCAGGTCCTCCACGTGACCGAGCAGCGCGAGGGTGGCCTTCGGGCACGGTGGCTGTGGGATGTAGTGCGGCACCGCCGCCCAGAACGACACCGCCGGCAGGTCGACGCTCGCGCAGGCGTCCAGAAGTACGCCGATGATCCCCGTCGGGCCTTCGTACGTCGATGGCTCCAGCTTCAGCCGGTCCTCCAGGTCGACCTCGGTCGCAGTACCGCTGACCTGGATCGGCCGGGTGTGCGGCATCTCGGCGAGCAGTGCACCCACGGTCACCACGAGCTCCACGCCGAGGTTGTCGATCGCGGCCAGCAGCTCGGCGGTGAACTGCCGCCAGCGCATGCTCGGCTCCATCCCGCGCAGGAGTACGACGTCCCGGCGCGCACCGGGTGGCCGGGCCACGAGCAGCTCGGTGCCCGGCCAGCTGATCGTGCGCATGCCGCTGGCATCGGTGCCGACCAGGGGCCGGTTCACCTGGTAGTCGTAGAAGTCTTCGGGGTCGACCCGGGCCACCACCCGGGCGTTCCAGACCTCGGCCAGGTGCGCGACCAGACCGCTCGCCGACTCGGCGGCGTCGTTCCACCCCTCGAAGGCGGCGATCAGCACCGGGTCGACCAGCTCTGGGACGTCGTCGAACTCGATCACCGCACCAGCCTATGCGGCCCAGGGAGGTGCCATGATCCGATACCGCCGCTCAACATGCGGACACTTTCCGTACTCTTGAGTCGTGAACGACAACGCTGATGCGGCCCGTCCCGACCAGACCGACCGGCTGACCGAGATTCTGCGCCAGCGGATCCTGGTGATCGACGGTGCCATGGGCACCATGATCCAGAGCTACCAGCTCGACGAGTCCGGCTACCGCGGGGACAGGTTCGCCGACTGGGAGAGCGATGTTCGGGGCAACAGTGAC
>JBBSVL010000171.1:0-6272 GCA_038233595.1 Propionibacteriales bacterium
GGCCGGTAGATCCCGTACGGCGACCCCACCCCGGGTGGTGCGGTGATCGAGAAGCCTGGGTAGGACGCCAGGGCGAGCTCGACGGCCGCCGCACTGAACGAGCGACCCACCACGTCGGCCGACGGGTCCTTCACGCTGACGCGAAGCAGGCAGGAGCCGGCCTCCTCCGTCTCCGGGTCGGCGTCGGGTCGCCGACCGAGCGTCCAGTCCACCGTGACCGGTGGGTGGGCCGCCAGCCCGGCCTCGAGCTGGGCCCGCACCCATGCGGCCTTCTCCTCGATGTCCAGCCCGACCAGGACGAACTCCATCTGGTTGCGGTAGCCGCCGAGCTCGTTGACCGCCACCTTCAGCTGCTCGGGCGGCGCGGACCCCGCCACCCCGGAGATACGCACCCGGTCGACATCGTCCTGCGACAACGCGATCGAGGTGAGGTCGACGGACACATCAGGATTCAGATAGAGCGGCCCCTGCACCTCATACATCAGCTGCGCGGTCACCGTGTCGAGGCTCACCACGCCCCCGGTGCCGTCATGCTTGGTGATCACGGACGAACCGTCGGCGTGCAGCTCAGCGATCGGGAACCCCAGCGGTGCGGCGTCGCGGCGAAACGAGAGGAAGCCGGAGAAGTTGCCGCCGGTCGCCTGGGTGCCGCACTCGACCACGTGCCCGGCGACAACCGCGCCCGCCAGCTCGTCGTACGACGTAGGACCCCAACCGAAGTGCGCGACCGCGGGCCCGACCACCAGCGACGCGTCGGTGACCCGGCCGGTGACGACCACGTCCGCACCCCGCAGCAGCGCCTCGGCGATGCCGGATGCACCGAGGTAGGCGTTGGCGGTGAGCGCGTTGCCCAGCCCGAGCCCGGCGGCTCGCGGCGCGAGGTTGTCGCCCTCGACGTGGGCAACCGACGGGTCGAGGCCGAGCCCGCGGGCCACCGCGCGCAGCCTGTCGGCAAGCCCGGCCGGGTTGAGCCCACCGGCGTTGCTGACGATCTTCACGCCGCGTTCCAGGGCGTCGCCGAGACAGTCCTCGAGCTGACGGACGAACGTCTTGGCGTAGCCGAGGGAGGCGTCCTTGAGCTGGTCGCGGCCCAGGATCAGCATGGTCAGCTCGGCCAGGTAGTCGCCGGTGACCACGTCGACCGGGCCGCCGGTCAGCACCTCGCGCATCGCAGAGAGCCGGTCGCCGTAGAAGCCGGAGCAGTTGGCGATGCGCAGCACGCCGGGGGGTTTCGAGACGCTCGTACCTCTCTCCTCAACCACCGTGCGCCTCCCGCCCTGGTCCGGGCGGTCCGGCGAAGGCCTGCGCGATGTCGAGCCAGCGGTCGGCCTCGGGGCCGACGGTGCGGAGGTCCAGGTCGGCGCGGTGCCGGCGCTGGGTGACCAGCAGGCAGAAGTCGTACGCCGATCCGGTGACCGTCTGCGTGGCGTCCTCGGGGCCCCAGGTCCACACGTCCTCCGACGGCGAGACCAGAGTGATCCCGAACTCTTCGGCGGGGGGTGTCTCCTCGTGCTGGCCGAACGCGAAGTTGCGGGTGCGGACCCCGAGGTGGGCGACGTGCCGGATCCGGTCGGTCGGCTCGGGCCTGGTCCCCAGTGCCTCGGCGACGTCCAGCGAGTGCGCCCAGGTCTCCATGAAACGCGCGGTCGCCATCGACGTCTGGCTCATCGGTGGGCCGAACCACGGCAGCTTCTGCCCCGGCGGGAAGTCGTGCAGGGTCTGCACCAACGCGGGCCGGGCGGCGCGCCAGCGAGCCAGCAGGGCCGCGGGTGCGACCCGACCGCCTTCGAGTGCCTCCCGGTCGACGAAGCCGGTCGGGTCGGCGATGGCGGCGAGCACCAGCTCGTCCCAGGCCGCCTTGTCGGTCGCCGCCACGATCGCCACCTCATCGGTCCAGGCCAGGTGCGCGATCTGGGTCGCGACGTCCCAGCCGGCAGCAGGTGTCGGCGTACGCCACTGCTCGTCGGTGAGCCCGGCAACGCGGGCGTCGAGCTCGTCCCCCTCCGCGGCGAGGTCGGTCAGGACGGCGTCCAGGACGGAGGTCCTCGAGGTCATGGCTGCTCCCGGGCGAGCTCGGTGTCGAGCACCTGGGCCCAACGTCGCAGGATCCGCCTGCGGCGGGCGTTGTCGTCGGCGATCGTGTTGGCCAGGCCGAGACCGCGGACCAGGTCGAGAGTGGCCTGCACCAGCTCGCGGACGCCGGGCCGGCTTTCGTCGGCACCGAGAAGGTCGACGGTCAGCCGATGGGTCTCACGGCCCACGCGCTGCTCCAGCGGGCCGACGGCCGCGTGCAGCTGGGGGTCCGTGCGCGCGGCTACCCACAGCTCCAGGGCAGCGATGAACACCGGGCTGGCGAAGTGGTCGCCGAGCATCTGCAGGATCGCCCGGGTCCGCTGGGTCCCGACCGGCAGCTGTGCCGCTGCCCGCTGCAGCTCGTCGGCACGCGCCTCGCTGAGGTGCTCGACGGCGGCCAGGACCAGGTCGTTCTTGGTCGGGAAGTGGTGCAGCTGCGCACCGCGGCTGACCCCGGCCCGTTCGGAGACGATCGTGGTCGAGGTCCCGGCGAAGCCACGCTCGACCAGGCACTCGACGGTTGCGTCGAGCAGCCGCTGGCGCATCACCCTCGAGCGCTCACCCTGCGGAACCCGGACCGTCGTCACCCGGCCATCGTGCCCCAGCCACTAACAAACAGTCAAGACTGCCTTTTTATGTTCCTGCGGCGGCCGGCCTTGCGCTCCTTCTCGATCTCCACGTAGTAGGCGTGGAAGTCGACCTCGATGGTGTGCCGCTTCGAGGCCACGTAACGCTTGCGCAGCTTGGCGTCGTACGACGAGATCTGCGCCGCCATCTGGTCGTACGACGGGAGTCCGGCCGAACCCTCGAGCAGGTCTGCCACCCACTCGGCCTGGATCTCGGCCAGCGGCATGATCGCGCCCAACGGCTGGATCAACCCGAGGAAGTACAGACCGGGATGCTCGGGGTCGACCACCCGGCGGTAGAGGTCGATGTGGTTGTCCTGCGCGCGCACCACCCGGTCGTCGAGGAACGGAAAGCTCACCTGGTAGCCCGTGCAGTAGACGATCAGGTCGAAGTCGCCCGACGTCTCGTCGGTGAAGTGCACGGTCGAGCCGTCGATGCGCTCGATGTTGGGGCGTACGACGAGGTCGCCGTGGCCGAGCCGGTTGAGCAGGTCCTGGCTGACCGTCGGGTGCGCCTCGAGCACCCGGTGGTCGGGCTCGGGCAGGCCGTAGTCGGTGACCTTGCCCTGCGAGAGCCGGAGCATCGCCCGCATCCCGAGCTGTTGCAGCCGGAACGGCCCGCGCGCGAGCGGCGACTCGGTCAGGTGGTCGGTCGGCATGCCGAACATGAACTTGGGCAGGATGTGCGCGCCGCGCCGCATCGCCAGCACGGTCTCCCTGGCCACCCGGGACGACTCGACCGCGATGTCGCAGGCGGAATTGCCGATGCCGAGCACCAGCACCCGCTTGCCGCGCAGCGCGTCTGAGGTTCGGTAGTAGTGCGCATGCAGCTGCTCGCCCGGGAACGTGTCCGCACCCGGGAAGTCCGGCTCCGGCCAGCGCGGGCTCCAGTGATGGCCGTTCGCCACGATCACCGCGGCGTACTCCTGGGTTTCGGCGGCCTCAGCGCCTCGTTGCCGCACGGTCACCTCGAACCGCCTCGGCCCGAGCGGCTCCACCTTCACGACCTCGGTGCGGAACCGGATCCGGTCCTGCAGCCCGAAATGGTCGACGAAGGCGTCGAAGTACGCAGCGATCTGCCAGTGGCTCGGATAGTCCGGCAGCGCCTCGTGCATCGGGAAGGCGCGGTACTCCATCATCTGCCGCGAGGTGTTGATGTGCAGTGACTCGTACGCCGAGGACATCTCGTTGTCGTTGTCGTAGCGCCAGTTGCCACCGATCGAGCTGCCGGCCTCGAAGCAGTCGAAGTCGATCCCACGCGCGGCGAGAACCTGCGCGGCGGTGATGCCTGACGAGCCGGCACCGATGATGCAGACGCGGATCGGGACCTGCTCGGAGCTCATGGAGTCGAACAATAGGCGATCCTCGAACGCGCCAACGCCCCTCGCCCAGTGGGCGAGAGGCGTTGGTGGTCCGGAGAACCGGAGCGGACGGGCACGGCCCCTGTGGGAGACGTGCTCGCCCCGCTGAGGGTGCTACCGGGTCAGTTGCCCGGAGTGGTGTTGATGGTGATCGTCGCGACGCCGACCAGCAGGTCCTTGGTCACGGCGCTCGTCTTGAAGGTCTTGTTCAGCAGGCCGGCTGCGACCGGCGAGATGAAGACCTTGGTGCCAGTCAGGATGGCGGTGTTGCCCTGCGTCTTCAGCGGCTTGAGCGTCGTGCCGTTCAGCGTGAAGAGGTAGGCGTCGGTGACCGCGACCTTGCCGTTGACCGTCACATCGCCGTACACGCGGGACACGCCCGGGTCGACGTTGAAGTTGGTCAGCTCGACCTTGGTGGCGCCGGCGGTCAGCGACAGACCGGAGCCCTCGTGCTGGATCTGGCCGATGACGTACGGCGAAACCGTGCCCGGCTTGAAGTAGGTCACGTTGCCGCCGGTGATCGGGAAGACCAACGAACCGTTGGTGAGCTTGGCTCCACCAACCACGCCCGGCGTCAGCTTGAGCTTGGTCAGCGCACCGGTGAACCCGGCGTCCAGCTTGATCGCGGTGGTCTTGCCGGTCAGCGAGTCGATCGATGCCAGCGGCTTGGGTGCCTTGGCCTGGCTGGCCGACGACGAGGACGAGGAGGAGTCCGAGCTCGAGCTGGTCGAGGAGCCGCAGGCGGCGACGGAGAGGCTGGCGGCCACGATGGCGACCGTGGCGATCGCCTTGCGGGGCTTGGTGGAGAGGAGGGAAGTCACGCGATTCACGTCCTTGATTGGGGGGTTGTTCTAGACACACGTCGTTCGCCCCTACACCTGGCGTGGATTGGTCAAGAGCCGGTCCGAGGTATGACCCGCGTCACCCGACCGGCGGTGTTCCTCCACGACGACGAGAGCGTCACGGACACGTTGCGGACTCGACCTCGCGTGCGCCCCCGACCGGCTCCGGGTCACCCTCGTCCATGGCAAAGACGAAACCGCAGGTCGCCGATGGGGCTGACTGCGGTTCGGTTCGGGTCGGCGCGCTCGGAGGGATTCGAACCCCCAACCTTCTGATCCGTAGTCAGATGCTCTATCCGTTGAGCTACGAGCGCCGGTGGAGCGTGCACTTTATCGCGCCGAGCGACTCGAACTGAAATCGCTTTGCCCTCAGCCGGCCTGCGAGGTGCTCGCCGGGCCACGTCGTGCTGACAACCACTCGCACAGGCAGAACTCGCCTGATGAGCTGTTTCGGACCTTCACGCGAGGGTTCTGCCTGTGCGGGTGGTCGTCTTTTCAGGCCCGAACGTCGAGCTCAGGGGGCCGACGACAGTGAGACTGGTCACTGCCACAGCAGGTTGATCGTTCCAATCTGAGCAAATTCGAGTGCCCACGATCTGGGGGCAGCTCCCGGCTAGGGGACTCGGACCGGTTCGGCGTACTTTGTTCAAATCATCGGCCGCAACGTCGCGACGATGGGTCGAACTGAACACTCAGACCACAACCGCCGACGCGCTCGGCGGCCGGTCCGCCCTCACCGCAGGGCGCTACGCGAACCTCGAGAGGGATGTGGCATGACTGCCGACACGACAGCCAAGACATCAACGGCGCAGACATCGAGCCAGCCGACCACCCACGAGGGCATCCTGGCCTGGGTCAACGAGATCGCCGACCTGACCCAGCCACGCGACGTCAGGTGGTGCACCGGCTCGGACGAGGAGTGGGCCGAGATCACCGACACCCTGGTCGCGGCCGGGACGTTCGTGAAGCTGGACGAGAAGAAGAAGCCGAACTCGTTCTGGGCGCGCACCGACCCCGACGACGTCGCGCGGGTCGAGGGCCGCACCTTCATCTGCTCGGTCGATGAGAAGGACTGCGGGCCCACCAACAACTGGATGGAGCCCGGCGAGATGAAGGCCATCATGACCGACCTCTACCGGGGCTGCATGAGCGGCCGGACGATGTACGTGATCCCGTTCGTGATGGGTCACCTCGACGCGGAGAAGCCGATGTTCGGCGTGGAGATCACCGACTCGGCGTACGTCGTGGCCTCGATGCGCGTGATGGCCCGGATGGGCGCGCACGTGCTCAAGAAGATGGAAGAGCTGGACGCCGCCGGAGAAGATGTGAACTGGGTGCCCGCGCTGCACTCGGTGGGCTCCCCTCTCGCA
>JBBSVL010000172.1:0-6257 GCA_038233595.1 Propionibacteriales bacterium
ACGACCGGGTGCCGGAGCGACCCCTCCTGCACGTGGGAGCAGCGTCGCTCTCGGTGCAGGTGCGGGTGCTCGGCCAGGGCTTCGCCAGGTTGACCCTCGACCGTCCGCTGCCGCTGCGGGTCGGAGACCGGGCGATCCTGCGCGACCCGGGCGACCGAAGACTGTGGGGCCTGGTGGTGCTCGACGTGGACCCGGCGCCGTTGCGCAGGCGAGGGGCAGCCGACGTCCGGGCCCAGGACCTGGCCAGACTCGACGGGAGCCTGGCCGCCGAGCTGACACTGCGCGGCGTCGTACGACGGACGCGGCTGCGCAGGCTGGGCATCGCCACCGAGACCCTGCCGGAGGGCACCGTCGCGACCGGTGACTGGCTGGTGAGTGCCGCCCGTGCCGCGAAGCTGCGTCGCGCCCTGCTCCAAGAAGTGCAGACAGCCAGCGGCCAGGACCCCCCAGGACTTTCGCCGGAGCGGGCAGCCCGGAGCCTGGGCCTGCCCGACCCGGCCATCGTGCTCGCCCTGGTCACTCCGCCCGTTCGCGTGGACTCGGGACGACTGCGCACCGGTGATCCGGGGGTACCAGAGCATCTCGGCGAGGCGCTGGCGGCGCTTCGCGAAGATCTGGTCGACGCGCCCTTCGCCGCCCCGGACGCGGCGCGCATCGCCTCAGTCGGGCTCGACGACCGTGCCCTGGTGCTGTTTCACCGCGAGGGCCAGCTGTTGCGCCTCGCCGAGGGAATCGTGCTGCTACCCGGAGCCGACCGCCGTGCCGCCGACCGGCTCCGATGCCTCGAACAGCCGTTCACCACCAGCCAGGCGCGTCAGGCGCTGGACACCAGCCGTCGTGTCGTCCTGCCGCTCCTGGCCCACCTGGACCGCACCGGCCACACGGTGCGGCTGCCGGACGACCGGCGCCGGATGCGGGTCGCGGAGCCGTCGTGAAGGTCTACGTCGCCGCTGACAACGCCTCGGTCAGCAGCGCGACCAGCGCCTCGAGCTGTACATCGGCCGAGGACCCGACCTCCTCGTCGCTCCCGTCGAGCGCCTTGGCGGCAAGTCCCGCCTTGGCGTCGATGAGCTCGGCGATCTTGGTGTCGATGGTCTGCGCGGCGATGATCCGCCACGCGGTGACGGGCTGGTCCTGGCCGATGCGGTGGATCCGGTCGATCGCCTGGGTCTGCTCGGCGTGGGTCCACGAAAGCTCGGCGAGCACGACGTTGGAGGCAACCTGCAGGTTGATCCCCACGCCTGCAGCAGTCAGCGAACAGACCACGACCGAGACGTCGGGATCGTTCACGAACGCGTCGATGTTCTTCTGGCGCACGTTCGTGGTCTGGTTCCCGCGGATCGAGGAGTATCGGATGCCGCGCTTGGCGAAGGCTTCCTCGGCGACGTCCATCACGTCCAGGTGCTTGGCGAAGAAGACCACCTTCCCGACGCTGCGGGCGAGCTGCGCGGCGTAGTCGGCGGCCAGACCGGCCTTCGCCTGGCCGATGCGACGCACCATGCTGAACACGTTCTCGCCATTCTTCGTCGTCGTCGTGTCCTCCAGCTCCCAGCCGGCGACCTGACGCACCAGGTCGTGGTCGATCCCTTCGACGACGACACCGGAGGTGCGGGTGGCAAGCGCCCGCTCGTAGCGCGAGACGAGGCGACGGGCCAGCTCACGCTCGGCGTCCCGGATCGAGCGGCCGGCCTCGTCGTCCAGCTCGACGGGCAGGTCTGCGATCCGACGAGCAGGTATGTCGGCGGCCACGTCGACCTTTCGGCGCCGGACGATGCCCAGGTCGATCACGCAGGCGCGCGCTGCGGGCATGAACCCGGGGTCGGCCGGGGTCAGGCCGGTCTCCTCGAGGCACTCCATCAGTGCGGGCCCGGGCTTCTTCTCCTCGATCCAGCCCAGGAACTGCCAGATGGCCCTGAAGTCCTCGATGTCGTTGATCAGCGGGGTGCCGGTGAGGGCCATCAGCAGGGGACGACCGATACGTGACCGGATCCGCTCGGCGAGCTGCAGCACGTGCTGGGAGCGCTGCGAGCTCTTGTTCTTGATGAAGTGCGCCTCGTCGACGACCATGCCACGAAAGCCCAGGTTGCCGAGCCAGCCGACGTGGCGGTCGAGCACCTCGTAGTTGACGATGACGATGTCGGCGAAGCCGTTGACCGTCTCGCCGTCGCCGTGGATAACGGTGGCAGGGTGGTTGGGGGTCCAGATTGCAGCCTCGCGTGCCCAGTTGGTCTTGACGACGTTCGGTACGACGACGAGCAGTGGGTAGGCGTTCGCAACCTGTGCGGCGAGCAGCGCCTGCGCCGTCTTGCCCAGCCCCGGCTCGTCGGCCAGCAGGAACGTCCGGTGGCCGGACATGGCAGCGGCGACCAGCTGCGCCTGGTGCCGCATCAGCTTCGGGCCGCCCGCCGCTCGGAAGGACGACGGCTCGGGCAGGTCCATGCACGCCTTGGCTCCGCCGCCGGCGTACTCGAAGGACCTGAACAGCGGCCCGAACAGCTCCCAGGACGCCAGTCGGCGCGGATGCGCCACCCGCGACCCGGCCGCCTCGAAGTCGGGGGCGAGGAACGGGTTGGCAAGCTGTCGCGAGATGACCGACTGCGGAACGACCCGGCGGGGGCTCGCGGCAGACTCGGTCAGGGCCTCGGCGGTGGTGTCCTCCTCGGGAGGGAGGTCGAAACCCGCCGCCGTCAACATCTCTCGCTTGAGGGACTTGGCTGCGTCCGAGACGACGGCGTCCTCGGCGAGGAGCACCAGGAGCGAGGTGTCCCGCGCTGCGGTCTTCGCCAGGATCGTCGCGACCCCGTCGAGGCGTTTGAGCTGCTCGGCACGGTGGGCCTCGCTGCTGTCCACATCGGCCTTGACCCGGGCCCGCTCCTGACGCACCAACAGGGCGACGACCTGGAACTTGGTCCGGATGGAAGGCTTCAACGCGCCGCGTTGGACGGCGGCCTCGACCTCACGCACGGCGCGGGCGAGCACCGGGATGATGCCCTCGTTGTCCAGGTCACGGACACGACGACGGTTTCTCGGGGCGGTGCGGGTAGCGCCGGACTGGCGCTGGCCTCGTCGAGCCAACAGGCTCCTCCTCAGTTGCTGCCCCGGCGCGGGCGGCCGTGGCGGAAGGGCGACACCACACCCGGCCTCGGGCCGGGACGCGGTGATGCGTCGAAACGGAGTGGACCTCGGTGGCCAACCCCACGAAGCGACTGCGGTCACCGACCGCCCTGCAGAGAGAAAAGTTGTCGCTCGGGGAGCGGCTTGCCGGGGTCGGTGCTGATCACAGCCTAACGCCCACACGAGAAGTCCGCACCATCGCCCGCAAACGCGGCGCGCCACAGCAGCCAGGTGCGTCGGACCGGGCACCCCCCGACGGACGGTGTCGTCCAGTTCGGCGGCGCGCTAGGTTGGAAAGGGGTTGGTTGATGCTGCAACCACCTGAGACAGAACATCCCACGACGTCGGGCAACCGATCCGAAGGACTCACATATGTTTGACAAGAAGACCAACATGGCCGCCCAGGAGGCATTCGGCGAGGCCGTGAACACCGGTAACCTGGGCGCACTCGACGACCTTGTCGCGGGCGACTCCGTCGACCACGACCCGGCACCCGGGCAGGGCCCCGGGCCGCAAGGCTTCCGTGACATGTTCACCGAGCTGCGTACGGCATTCCCCGACCTGCACGTCGAGGTCGAGCACCTCACCGCCACCGATGACGACGTCGCATTCGCCTACACGATCACCGGCACCAACGACGGGCCCTTCCAGGGCAACGACCCGACCGGCAAGAAGATCAACGTCCGTGGCATGCAGATCGGCCGGTTCGCCGACGGCAAGCTCGCCGAACGCTGGGGTGCGAGCGACCAGCTGGGCATCATGACCCAGCTCGGTCACATCCCCGCATGAACCGGTGGAGCGGCCTCGCGGCCGGACTTGCAGCCGGCGCTGCCGGGACGACGGCCCTGAACGCCGTGACCTATCTGGACATGGCACTTCGCGGTCGTCCCACCAGCAGCACCCCCGAGGACACCGTGGAGAAGCTGGCGGCCAAGGCAGGCATCGAGATACCCGGTGACGAGGACAGCCGCAAGAACCGGCTCGCGGGCTTCGGCCCGCTGACCGGGATCGCGGCCGGCGTCGGCGTCGGGGGCGCGCTCGGGCTGGCCGGCACGTTCGGCTTCCGGCCCAACCTGGTCCTCGCGAGCCTGGTCGCGGGCGCCGGCGCGATGGCGGGCACCGATGCGCCCATGGCCGCCCTCGGCGTGACCGACCCCAGCACGTGGGCAGCCAAGGACTGGCTCAGCGACGCCGTACCTCATCTGGTGTACGGCGTCGTCACCGCAGCTGTCCTCCAGAGCCTGGACCGGTAGGACCTCAGAGCTCGGACTGGATCCCGTTGAGCAGCTGGCGGGCCATCACGATCCGCTGCACCTGGTTGGTGCCCTCGTAGATCTGGGTGATCTTCGCGTCGCGCATCATCCGTTCGACGGGGTAGTCGCGGGTGTAGCCGTAGCCACCGAGCACCTGCACTGCGTTGGTGGTGACCTCCATCGCGACGTCGGAGGCGAAGCACTTGGCGGCGGCGCCGAAGAAGGTCAGGTCCTTGTCACCGCGCTCGGAGCGACCGGCCGCGGCATAGGTCAGCTGACGCGCGGCCTCGACCTTCATACCCATGTCGGCCAGCAGGAACTGCAGGCCCTGGAACTCCGCGATCGACTTGCCGAACTGCTGGCGCTCCCGCGCGTAGCCGATCGCGTAGTCGAGGGCGCCCTGAGCCACGCCGACCGCTTGTGCGGCGATGGTGACCCGGGTGTGGTCGAGCACCCGCATCGCGAGCCCGAAGCCAGCACCTTCGGTGCCGATCATCCGGTCACCCGGGATCCGGACGTTGTCGAAGTAGACCTCCCGGGTCGGGCTGCCCTTGATACCGAGCTTCTTCTCCGGTGCACCGAAGGAGACCCCCTCATCGGTCTTCTCCACGACGAAGGCGGTGATGCCCTTGGTGCGCTGCTCCGAGTCGGTCACCGCGAAGACCGTGTAGAAGTCGGACACGCCGGCGTTGGTGATCCAGCGCTTCACGCCGTTGAGCACCCAGTCGTCACCCTCGCGGACGGCCTTGGTCTTCATCGCTCCGGCATCGGAACCCGCGTCGGGCTCGGAGAGGCAGTAGGAGAACATCGCGTCCCCCGCGGCGAGCCGGGTGAGGTACTTCTTCTTGAGCTCTGCGGAGCCGTCCAGGATCAGCGGCATCGAGCCCAGCTTGTTCACGCCGGGGATCAGGCTGGAGGACACGCAGGCGCGGGCGACCTCCTCGATCACGATACAGGTGGCAAGCGCGTCCGCACCGGCACCGCCGAACTCCTCGGCGACGTGGGGTGCAGCGAAGTCGGCCGCCACGAGCGCGTCGTACGAGGCCTGCGGGAACTCGGCGTTCTCGTCCGCCGCCGCGGCCGCAGGAGCGACCTTCGCGTCACACACGGCCCGCACGGCTTCGCGGATCGCCTGGTGCTCCTCGGACAGGGCGTACATCGGCTGGTCGGTCATGGGTTCGACTCTACTGACCGGGAACACTCGACCCCGGTGCCGGCCGGGGCCCGGATACCGTTGCGCAATGAGCACTCCCGTGAGCTGGCAGGACATCGAGAACATCGACTTCATGCTCGACGAGTGCACCACCTGGGCGGTCGTGGGGTTGTCCGGCGACCCGTCGCGTACGGCGTACAGCATCGCGGCGCTGCTTCAGGAACGCGGCAAGCGCATCGTGCCGGTCCACCCCGACGCTCCGGTCGTCCTCGGTGAGCAGGGGTACTCCACGCTGGCCGAGGTGCCTTTCCCGATCGATGTGGTCGACGTCTTCCGTCGCTCGGAGGCGGCCGGAGAGTTCGCCGACCAGGCGGTGGTCGCGGGCGCGAAGGCGGCCTGGTTCCAGCTCGGTGTGGTCGACGAGGCGGCATTCGAGCGGACCTGTGCCGCCGGGGTCCGGATGGTGATGGACACCTGCCCGGCGATCGAGTGGCGCAAGCGTTGATGGCCACGACGCCGGTTGCTGCGCAACCAGCTCGCCCACCGGGGGGTGACCTTTTCGTCCGGCCCGGTCCAGGCATTCCCGGGGGTCTGCTGGTCCCGGCGGGCGAGCTCGTCGAGCGGTTCTCGCGGTCCTCGGGCCCGGGTGGGCAGTCGGTGAACACCAGTGACCGCCGGGCCGAGCTTGTCTTCGACGTCACCGCCTCGAGCGCCCACACCGACGAGCAGAAGACCCG
>JBBSVL010000173.1:0-6241 GCA_038233595.1 Propionibacteriales bacterium
ACACAAGAAGGGTGCAGCCTCGACCAAGAACGGTCGGGACTCCAACTCCCAGCGCCTCGGCGTGAAGCGGTACGGCGGCCAGCTGGTCAACGCGGGCGAGATCATCGTCCGGCAGCGCGGCACCCACTTCCACCCGGGCGCCGGCGTCGGACGAGGCAGCGACGACACCCTGTTCGCGCTGACCGCCGGCAACGTCGAGTTCGGCACCAAGCGTGGCCGCCGGGTGGTCAACATCCTCCCGGTGTAACCGGGTCGCACACCCAGATCCGCAGACGATGGGCGTTCCCGGACCTCCGGGAGCGTCCTTTCGTCGTTTGACGGGTGGTTGAGGTGGTCGCACAGCAACCGTCTCGAAACCTTCGTAGCGAGAAAGGAAGCCGCACATGGCCGTCCCCACGTTCGTGGACCGGGTCTCGCTGCAGGTCGCGGCGGGACGTGGTGGCAACGGCGTAGCGTCGGTGCACCGCGAGAAGTTCAAGCCGCTCGGCGGCCCCGACGGCGGCAACGGCGGCCCCGGGGGGAGCGTGGTCCTGCGCGTCGACCCGGAGGTCACCACGCTTCTGGACTACCACCACAACGCGCGGCGCCGGGCTGAGCACGGCGGCCACGGCGCGGGCGGCCACCGCAGCGGTTCCCACGGCGGGAACGTGGTGCTGCTGGTGCCAGACGGCACCGTGGTCACCACCGAGGACGGGACTCTGCTCGGAGACATGGTCGGGCCGGGCGCCGAGATGGTGGTCGCGCAAGGCGGCAAGGGTGGCCTCGGCAACGCCGCGCTGGCCTCATCGAAGCGCAAGGCACCGGGCTTCGCCCTGCTGGGCGAGCCCGGTGACGAGATGGTCATCCGGCTCGAGCTCAAGGTGGTCGCCGACATCGGCCTGGTGGGCTTTCCCAGCGCCGGCAAGTCCAGCCTGATCGCGGCACTGAGCCGCGCGCGGCCGAAGATCGCGGACTACCCGTTCACCACGCTGGTGCCCAACCTCGGCGTCGTCGCCGCCGGCGACACCACGTTCACGGTGGCAGACGTCCCCGGACTGATCGAGGGCGCCAGCGATGGCCGGGGACTGGGCCACGACTTCCTGCGCCACGTGGAGCGTTGTGCCGCGATCGTGCACGTCGTGGACCTGGCCACCATGGAGCCCGGCCGGGACCCGATCGGTGACCTCGACGTGATCGAGCACGAGCTGGCGTCGTATGGCGGACTTGAGGACCGCCCGCGGCTGGTGGCCCTGAACAAGATCGACGTACCCGATGGTCGGGACATGGCCGACATCGTCGGCGACGAGGTCCGTGGCCGCGGCTGGGAGGTCTTCCCGATCAGTGCGGCCAGCCACGAGGGGCTGCGTGAGCTGTCCTTCGCGATGGCGAGGATCGTGGCGGAGCGGCGCGCCGCACAGCCGGTCACGGTCGCCGAGCGCATCGTGGTCCGGCCGGCCATGTTGTCGGGGACATTGGGCACCGGGCCGGAGTTCACCGTCCACCCCGACCGGGTCGAGGGAGGCGCGGAGGCCTGGCGGGTCCGCGGGGTCAAACCGGAACGCTGGATCCGGCAGACCGACTTCAGTAACGACGAGGCTGTCGGCTTCCTCGCCGACCGGCTGAACCGGCTCGGAGTCGAGGCGAAGCTGGTCGAGATGGGCGCGATCGAGGGTGACCCGGTGCTGATCGGCGACCCAGAGAACGCGGTCGTCTTCGACTTCAAGCCCGGCCTGGATGCGGGCGCTGAGATGCTCGGCAGGCGAGGGGAGGACCAGCGCTTCAACGAGTCCCGCCCCGCGGCCCAGCGCCGTCGCGAGATCGACGAGGCGATGCCGGGCCGCCGCGAGGGGGAGACCCGCGCCGACGTCGCCCGTCGCCTGGGTCACGAGGACCTGGCCGACGAGCTGGACGAGGACGCCCGCGTGGACTGGACCAACGACCTGTGACCACCGCACCCGCCGGACGTCATACGAACTGGTTGCCCCGACGACCAGTTCGTATGACATCCGACGGGGCCCGATGAGCAGCCGCACCGGCGTCGGCTCGGCCTCCCGGCTGGTGGTCAAGGTCGGCTCTTCCTCGCTGACCACCGCGGCCGGTGGCATCGACCCCGGACGGGTCCGCGTCCTGGTCGACACCCTGGCCGGGGTCCGCGAGCGCGGCACCGAGGTGGTGCTCGTCTCCTCGGGTGCGATCGCGGCCGGCCTGGCCCCGCTCGGCCTCAGCAAGCGACCCAAGGCCCTGGCCAGTCAGCAGGCGGCAGCCTCGGTCGGCCAGGGTCTCTTGGTACATCACTACACCGAGGAGTTCGCCCGGCACGGTGTGGTCACCGGTCAGGTGCTGCTCACCCTGGACGACGTCACCCGGCGCAGCCACTACCGGAACGCACTGCAGACCTTCGCCCGGCTCCTCGAGCTGGGCGTGGTCCCGATCGTGAACGAGAACGACACCGTGGCCACCACGGAGATCCGGTTCGGTGACAACGACCGGCTGGCGGCGCTGGTCGCGCACCTCGTGCGGGCCGACCTGCTGGTGCTGCTCTCCGACGTCGACGGCCTGTACGACGGGAACCCGGCTCGCCAGGGCGCGACGCTGATCTCCGACGTGCACGACCCGCACGAGCTCGACGGTGTGCGATTCGGCCGGGCCGGGTCCGCGGGCCTCGGCACCGGGGGCATGCAGACCAAGGTCGAAGCCGCCCGGATCGCGACCGGCGCCGGCATTCCCGTCGTACTCACCTCCGCGCAGCTGGCCGGCGAGGCGCTCGCGGGCGGCGACGTCGGCACCCTGTTCCACGCCACCGGCGCGCGACGGCCGACCCGACAGCTCTGGCTGGCTCACGCCACCGAGGCCAAGGGGGCCCTGCATCTCGACGCGGGAGCCGTCACGGCCCTCACCGAGCGGCGAGCCTCGTTGCTGCCGGCCGGCATCACGACCGTCTCGGGCGGCTTCGTCGCCGGCGACCCGGTCGACCTGGTCGGCCCTGACGGCGTCGTCGTCGCACGTGGGCTGGTGAACTACGACGCTGCGGAGCTGCCGAGCCTGCTCGGACGCTCCACCCGGGAGCTCGCCCGCGAGCTGGGCGTCGCTTATGAGCGCGAGGTCGTGCACCGCGACGACCTGGTGGTGCTGGCGCGCTAGACCGCTCGCCCCGGTTTCCAGAATCCGGCCCCCCGACCAGTCGGCCTGCAGCAGACTGGGGGAGGATGGTCCGCGCCTGGGTGGACTGTCATTCGAAGCGAGGTTTTCGTGGTCGACAGCGGACGTCACTGGCACGTGACCGTGACGGTCGCAGGTGACCCGGTCGAGCCGCTGCTGATGCGGTCGGCCCTGCTCCGGTTCTCCGCAGAGCGCCCGTTCCTGGAGTCGATGCGGTTCACCAGCTCAGGCGCGGAGATCAAGTTCTGGGACGAAGGCGAGTCGATGCTCGATGTCGCGTCTCTCGCGCTGCGGGTCTGGAGCGAGCATCGCGACTCCGCAGGGCTGCCTCGTTGGGAGGTGGTCGGCCTCGAGGTCGTGGAGCGCACGATCCATCGCAACCGGGGCGACGGCCATCAGGTGCTCACCGTCGGCCAGGAGCTCCGACCGCTCTCCTTCTGAGCCACGCGCGGTTTGTGAAGCCTCCGCGGACTTGCCCCGGTCACATCGGTAGCCTCTTGGCATGTCCGAGGCAGTAGCGGGGCCGTTGACCGGGCCAGCGACCGTTGAGGAGCGCGTGGTCTCGGTGGCCCGACGGGCCCGGGAGGCAGCCACCGAGCTGGCCCTCGCGTCCCGCGCCACCAAGGACGCGGCACTGGCAGGAATGGCCGACGCACTGGTGAGACACACCGCAAGGATCCTCGAGGCGAACGCCGGGGACGTCGCCGCCGCCGAGGGATCCGGCACGTCCGCGCACCTGGTCGACCGGCTGCGTCTCGACCGCGCACGCGTGGCGGCGATGGCGCAGGGACTGCGCGACGTCGCCGCGCTGCCCGATCCGGTCGGTGAGGTGCTTCGCGGCTCCACGCTGGCCAACGGCCTGGAGCTGCGCCAGGTGCGGGTGCCCTTCGGTGTCGTCGGGATCATCTACGAGGCGCGCCCCAACGTGACCGCCGACGCTGCCGGGATCTGCCTGAAGGCCGGCAACGCGGTGCTGCTGCGCGGCTCGTCCAGCGCGCTGCGCTCCAACGAGGAGATCGTCGAGGTGCTCCGAGTGGCAGCGGCCGCGGCTGGTCTGCCCGAGGACGTCGTGCAGCTGGTCCCAGGGGAGGGCCACGAGGCCGCCCGGGCCCTGATGCGGGCCCGTGGGCTGGTCGACGTGCTGATCCCGCGCGGCGGAGCAGGGCTGATCCGCTCGGTGGTCGAGGGGTCGACGGTCCCGGTGATCGAGACGGGCGTGGGCAACTGTCACGTGTACGTCGACGCAGCGGCCGACCTCGACATGGCGCTGGCGATCGTGCTCAACGCCAAGACCGACCGCACCTCGGTCTGCAACGCCGCCGAGTCGCTGCTGGTGCACACCGACGTCGCGGCCGAGTTCCTGCCTCGAGTCGTCGCTGAGCTGCGGGCTGCCGGGGTCACCATTCACGGGGACCCGGCGTTCCAGGCCTTCGACGGGGTCCTTCCGGCAACCGAGGAGGACCACGCGGCGGAGTACCTCGCCCTGGAGATCTCCGCGGCCGTCGTACCCGACCTCGATGCGGCCATCAGGCACATCCGGCGCTACTCGACCGGCCACAGCGACGCCATCGTGACCGGCTCGCAGCCCGCGGCTCGCCGGTTCGTGGCCGAGGTCGACTCCGCAGCCGTGCTCGTGAACGCCTCGACGCGCTTCACCGACGGCAGTGAGTTCGGCTTCGGTGCGGAGATCGGAATCTCCACCCAGAAGCTGCACGCCCGCGGCCCGATGGGACTGCCCGAGATGACGTCCACGAAGTACGTCGTCACGGGGGACGGCCAGATCAGGTGAAGCTGCTCGCGCTCACCCTGGTCTTCGGCATGGTCTCGTCGGTGATCCCGGTCTTCAACATGGAGACCTACATCGTGGTCGCCTATGCCAAGTCCGACCACTCCGCGCTCGGGATGGCCGTGGTCGGGTCGGTCGGACAGAACATCGGCAAGCTGGTCTGGTACTACGTCTGTCGCCAGTCGCTCGACATCCCGTGGTTCAGGAGACGGCTGGAGACACCGAAGCGGCAGGCCCAGTTCGAGCGCTGGAGCGAGTTCATCCAGGGCCGGCCGACGGTCAGCGGCGCACTCGTGTTCCTCTCGGCCCTGGTCGGGCTGCCACCGTTCTTCGTGATGGCAATGGTCGCCGGGACACTGCGGATGAACGTCGTCATCTTCTTCGTCGCGGGGCTGCTCGGACGCACCTTGTTCTTCTGGGCGATCCTCGGCGGTGCCGACCTGATCCTGAGGTAACCGGTGGTGGTCGAGCAGGGCGCACTGGCGCCCGGCGTCGAGACCGCGCGGGGCCGTCCCCTCAGTCGTCTAGGATCACCCACATGTCGATCCTCTCTGTCCTGCCGCTCGAGAGCGGTCCGGGCATCACGCCGTACGTCATCGCGGGGCTGGCCCTGGTGATCCTGTTCGGCGCCATGTTGGTGCTGCTCGCCATCGGCAAGGGACGCGAGCACTCCTGAGCGCCTTGCACCGGGACGTCCTCGTGCCCGGACCGGACGGCCGGCGTCGACGGGTGGGCGTGATGGGTGGCACCTTCGACCCGATCCACCACGGCCACCTCGTGGCCGCGAGCGAGGTGCAGGCCTGGTTCGACCTCGACGAGGTGGTGTTCGTGCCGACCGGCCAGCCGTGGCAGAAGGCCGGACGCGACGTCTCGGCTCCCGAGCACCGCTACCTGATGACCGTGGTCGCCACGGCGTCGAACCCGCGGTTCACGGTCTCACGGGTGGACATCGATCGGGCCGGGCCGACGTACACGATCGACACGCTGCGCGACCTCGGGGCACAGCTGCCCGACACCGATCTCTACTTCATCACCGGCGCCGACGCGCTTGCTCAGCTGCTCACCTGGCACGACGCCGGGCACCTGTTCGAGCTCGCCCACTTCGTCGGCTGCACCCGGCCCGGCTACGAGATGGAGCCCGGCGCGCTGGACCAGATCCCCAAGGACCGGGTCACTCTGATCGAGGTGCCCGCCCTGGCCATCTCCTCCACCGACTGCCGCAACCGGCGCGCCTCGGGCGAACCGGTCTGGTACCTCGTGCCGGACGGTGTGGTGCAGTACATCGCCAAGTACGACCTCTACGGCCCCGGCAGCGGT
>JBBSVL010000174.1:0-6206 GCA_038233595.1 Propionibacteriales bacterium
GCATCGGGGTAGGCCGCGAAGATCGCCGGGCGGGCCTTGTTGACCCGCCGGTCGGTGGTCTGGGCCGACAGCACTGTGACCACCAGCAGCTCGAACGGGTTGGCGACGTCGAGCTCGCCACGAGCGTCGGGATAGGTCTCGGCGAGGATCCGGTTGACCTTCCGGGCTCGACGGACAACAGCGGTGTCCGGCACGGCGGCAAGCCTACGCGGAGGTCCCGACGGGTTGCGGGAGCGTCTGCTCTGCCGCATCCGCATCCCCTCCTGGCGTCCCCCGCGTGGCAAATCCGCCTGCCGTGGTCCAGACTGTGACCTGCGACACCCGTCCTGCACGGAGTAAGTCAAGGAGTGAGCGTGGAGATCGACGTCCTGCGTCAAGGCCCCCTGTTCAACGAGCTCGACGACGAGGCCGCTGACGCGCTGCGGGCATCGATGTCGGAGTCCAGGCTGCGTCGCGGCGAGACGCTCTTCCATGAAGGTGACTCCGGGGACAAGCTCTACATCGTCACCGAGGGCAAGGTGAAGCTCGGCCGCAGCTCCTCCGACGGACGCGAGAACCTGCTCGCCATCCTCGGCCCGGGCCAGATGTTCGGCGAGCTGTCGCTCTTCGACCCCGGCCCACGCTCGGCGACGGTCACTGCGGTGACCGACACGACGTTCCTCTCGCTCTCCCACGCGGACCTGCTCCGGTGGCTCGACGGCCGCCCCGCAGTGGCCCGCGGACTGCTCCTCCAGCTCGCCAGCCGGCTGCGCAAGGCCAACGACGTGGCCGCCGACCTGGTCTTCTCCGACGTGCCTGGTCGGGTGGCGAAGGCGCTGCTCGACCTCGCCGACCGGTTCGGGCGTACGGCGGACGACGGCGTGCACGTGCACCACGACCTCACCCAGGAGGAGCTCGCCCAGCTGGTCGGTGCCTCCCGTGAGACCGTGAACAAGGCCCTGGCCGACTTCGCCTCCCGCGGCTGGCTGCGCCTCGAGCCCCGCTCGGTCGTGATCACCGACATCGAGCGCCTCCGCCGCCGCGCCCGCTGACGTTGAGTTGTGCGAAAAGCCCCGTTGAATAGCGGGAAAGGTCCCGTCGAGTATCGCGAAACGCCCCGTCACGCGATGTCCGAGTACACCTCACCCAGCACCCGGAATCGTGACGAGCTACCGCGACGGGAACGAAGAGCCTGTTTCAGCTCGGCCAGCCACTCCTCGGTGGCTCGGTTCGTGAAGGAGCTCTTGTCGACCACGACCACGATCCAGCCGTGGTTGCGCAACCACTCGCGGCGTTCCCGGTCATGTTCTCGTTGGCCCTGCCCGGTATGGAACTCCTCCCCGTCGTACTCGATCGCGACACGATGGCGTGGGTAGGCGAGATCGAGCCGGTACGTCGGAACGCCGTCGACCTCGACCCACCACTGCGGCTCCGGAACCGGCAACCCCGATTCGATGATCTCCAGCCGGGTCCATGACTCTCCTGACGACTCCGCCCGTGGGTCTGCGTGTGGGATCAACCGACGCAGCTGGATAACGCCACGGCGCCTGCGATACCGAGGAAGCTCCTGTTCCATCTCGGTGTGGGTGAGTCCGTGCAGACGCATGAACGCGTCGAGCGTGGCTATCGCGTCGCGCGCCGACAGTTTGCAGGCGAGGTCAAGAGCTGTGCGCAGGGGTGTGGTCACCTTCAACCCGAAGAGTTCCATCAGATCCCGCGGATGCAGGTCGCGACTGCCGCCGTCACAACCTGCGCGGCGTGATGGTGCGTGACGTCGGAGCACGTAGGTCTCCAGCGGCGGCAAAATCTCGAGCTCATGGAAACGCAGCACCTCCACGCCGTGCAGCCAGGCCGCAGTCCGGTCGCAGATGACCGTGTGCGGGCTGGTCACCAGTGCGGCGGCTCGACATCGGGTCTCGATGGTGTCCGGCACGTCACTGCGAAAGTAGACACCGTGCAGCACTCGCCGTACGACGGAGTTGGAGAGCGCGGCCACGAGCTGCTTGCGGGAAACTCCGGCCGCAAGCGCCTGCGACCGGGTGAAGGGTTCGGTGCGTAAGCGCGAAGTGATGTCCATCGGACGACTGTGCAGGCGCGACCTGCGCGCGGCATTCCTCACCGATCACCCTGTGGATCCTGCGAGGGCTCACCGGCATGTGTACGCGAAGCGGTGCATCTCGCGCATCTCGGCAGGTCACCATGCCTAACTCAACGGGGCGTTTGGCACATCTCAACGCAGGTAGGCGAGCTGGGCGCGGACGCTGAGCTCGGCGGCACCCCAGAGCACCGGGTCGACGTCGGCGTAGACGATCTCGACGACCTGGCGGGGGAGCTGGTCCTCCGCCGGGGGACGGGTGACACCGTCGGGGTGCGGGGCGGACCTCAACGTGTCGAGGGCCGCACGGACCTGCTCCAGCCGCTCGGCGCGGTGTGCGATGTAGAAGTCGAGCGCACCCAGGGCGTCGTCGAGGACCGGGCCGTGACCGGGCCAGATCGTCGCGAGCTGCTGAGCCTCGGCCAACGCGTGCAGCCGGTCCAACGAGCCGAGGTAGGCACCGAGCTCGCCGTCGGGGTGCGCCACGACCGTCGTACCGCGACCCAGCACCGTGTCCCCGGTGAGCACGGCACGCTCCGCTGGCAGCACGAACGACAGCGAGTCGGCGGTGTGCCCCGGCGTCGCCACGACCCGGACCTCCAGACCGTCAACGTCTACGACATCACCCTCGCCCAGCCCTTCCGCACCCAGCCGCTGGGCGGGGTCGAGAGCACGGACACCACAGCCCATCCTGGTGGCGAACTCCTTGGCCGCCTCGGAGTGGTCCAGGTGATGGTGGGTCAGGAGTACGACGGCCACCTCACCGGCGACCGACGCAACGGCGGCAAGGTGGGACTCGTCCGGCGGGCCGGGGTCGACCACGATGCTGCGACGAGCACCCGGCTCGCGCAGCACCCACGTGTTGGTGCCGTCGAGGGTCATCAGGTTGGCGTTGGGCGCCAGCACGCAGGAGGCGCGCTCACCGAACGACCCGCCCCTCCAGTCGCTCACCCGTGCATCCTGGCGCGCACGTCCGTCCCGAGGTCGACCAGCCGCTGCGGGACCTCCAGGTGCGCCACGTCGCCGTCGAACCTCGCGCGGGGCTCGACCAGGGCCAGCTCCCGCTCCAGACCCAGGCGCGCGGCCTGCTCGCAGTCGGGGACGTCGTACAGCTCCAGGCAGGTGTTGTACTGCGGGGGCAGCATCAGCAGCTCGCGTGCATCGGCCTGGCGCAGCGCGTCCCCCACCGGCAGCCAGATCACCTCTTCGGACTCGGTGGAGACGTCGCGGGTGCGCTGACCCTCCGGCAGCCGGGCCAGGAAGAACCAGGTGCGGTAGCGGCGCGGCTCGAAGACGGGGGTGACCCAGCACGCCCAGGGCGTCAGCAGGTCCGAGCGGAGCAGCAGGTCTCGGCGGCGGAGGAGCTCGCTGAACGACAGCTCGCGCCGCTCCAGCGCGACCCGGTCGGCCTCCCACTCGCCGCCGGTGGTGTCGTCGACCACGGTGTCGGCGGTCGGGCCCGCCAGCAGCACACCGGACTCCTCGAACGTCTCGCGTACGGCGGCGCAGACCAGCGCGCGAGCCAGCGCAACGTCGGTGCCGAGACGCTCGGCCCACTCCTGCTGCGAGGGGCCGGCCCAACCGATGTCGTCCCCGACGTCACCCTCGGGGAAGTCCCGCTGGTCGACCCCGCCGCCGGGGAAGACCGCCATACCGCCGGCGAAGGCCATCCCGGCGACGCGGCGCAGGAAGTACACCTCCAGTGCTCCGGCGCCGGAGGCGGCGCCGTCGCGAACCAGCACCACGGTCGCCGCGTTGCGTGGCTCGGCGGGCTCTCGCCGGCCGTCCGCGAACTCCCGTGCGTGCTCGACCAGGTGGGCGGGCAGCTCGACCGAGCCGGACATGATCAGACCTCCACGACCAGCTCGACCTCGACCGGTGCGTCCAACGGAAGCACAGGTACGCCGACGGCCGATCGGGCGTGCCGACCGCGCTCGCCGAACACCTCGCCGAGCAGCTCGGAGACGCCGTTGGCGACCTGCGGCTGGCCGGTGAAGTCGGTCGTCGAGGCGATGAACGCGACCACCTTCACGATGCGCTTGACCTCGGAGAGCTCACCGATCTCGGCGCGCACCGCGGCCAACGCGTTCAACGCGCACTGCCGGGCACACTCGACGGCCTCGTCCAGGCTGACCTCGCCGCCGACCTTCCCGGTCAGCATCAGCTGGCCGTCGCGCATCGGTAGCTGGCCCGAGGTGAAGACATGGTTGCCGCTGCGCACCGCCGGGATGTACGCCGCCACGGGCTTGGCCACCGCGGGAACGGTGAGCCCCAGCTCGGCCAGCCGCTCCTCCGGGGTGCTCATGCGGGGTCCCCGGCGAGGTGCGAGCGCAGCGAGCAGCTTGTTGGGGTGCTCATGAGAGGGGTCGCTTGAAGTAGGCAACGAGATTCTCAGGATTCATCCCCGGCACCATCTGGACCAGCTCCCAGCCGTCCTGGCCGAAGTTGTCGAGGATCTGCTTGGTCGCGTGCACCAGCACGGGTGCGGTCATGTACTCCCACTTGGTCATGCTTTGAACCTTAGTGGTCTCGACGTCGGGCGCCAGAGCGCCCTGCTCGACCAACGGTTCGAGGTCGGCTCGGCCAACGGGCCGCCTACAGTCGGCCCGTGAGCATCTTGGACCGCACCGCTCCCCTGCCCGACGCCGTGCTCCGGTACGACGACCGCCCGGACGCCGTGGTGGACCTGTACCTCCCCGATGACGCAGCCTTCCCGGGCGCCGCGGTCGAGTCGCTGGTGTTCCTCGTGCACGGAGGCTTCTGGCGCACGGCCTACGACCGGCGCCATGCCCGTCCCCTCGCGGTGGCCCTGGCCGGGCGTGGCTTCGCGGTCGCGCTGCCGGAGTACCGGCGGGTGGGACCTGCCGACGAGGGAGGCGGAGGCGGCTGGCCCACCACCTGCGACGACGTCCGGCTGGCACTCGGCTCGCTGCCCGGGCTGCTCGAAGGGCTCGGTGTCCGGCCGCAAAGGACCGTGCTCGCCGGACACTCGGCCGGCGGCCACCTCGTGCTCTGGCTGGCCGCAGCCGGGGTCGGGGCACCTGCCGCGGTGGTCCCGCTGGCGCCGGTCGGTGACCTGCGGGCCGCGGCCACCATGGGCATGGGTTCCGGAGCGGTGCCGGCGTTCCTCGGCGGTGAGCCGGCCGACCTGTCCGCGTCGTACGACGCTGCGGACCCGGCCGTGCTGCTGGGTGGGCAGCAGCCGGCGTGTCCGGTGAGGATCCTGCACGGCACCGCCGACGACGTGGTGACGATCGAGAACAGCCGGGGCCTCGTGCGGCGGCACCCGTGGATCGAGCTGGTGGAGCTCGAGGGGGCCGACCACTTCGACCTGATCGACCCGGACGCAGCGGTGCACGTCGAGCTGCTGACGGCGCTCGGGCCGCGCAGATAGAGCGACGACGTGTGCCCGCCCGGGAGGGCCCGAGCTAGCCGATCTCGGGCTCGGTCTTCTCGCGGACCTCGTCCTCGGTGACCCCTGGGGCGAGCTCGACCAGGGTCAACCCCTCGGGGGTGACGTCGAGGACGCAGAGGTCGGTGATGATCCGCTGGACCATGCCACGCCCGGTGTAGGGCAGCGAGCACTCGTTGACGATCTTGTAGGAGCCGTCGCGGGCGGTGTGCTCCATCAGCACGATCACCCGCTTGGCGCCGTGGACCAGGTCCATCGCGCCGCCCATGCCCTTGACCATCTTCCCGGGGATCATCCAGTTCGCGATGTCACCGGCAGCCGAGACCTGCATCGCGCCCAGGATCGCGGCGTCGATCTTGCCACCACGGATCATCCCGAAGCTGGTGGCCGAGTCGAAGAACGACGCACCCCGACGCAGCGTCACGGTCTCCTTGCCGGCGTTGATCAGGTCGGCGTCCTCGTCCCCGTCGACCGGATAGGCGCCCACTCCGAGGATGCCGTTCTCCGACTGCAGCACCAGCTCGACGTCGGCGTCCACGTAGTTGGGGACCATCGTAGGCAGCCCGATGCCCAGGTTGACGTAGGAGCCGTCGACCAGCTCCGAAGCCGCCCGGGCCGCCATCTCTTCGCGCGTCCAGCTCATCTCAGACCTCCGATCCCGCGGCCGGGCTGGGTCTCGACGCGGGTCTCGACGCGCTCGCAGGCGCTCGCTGCTCGACC
>JBBSVL010000175.1:0-6171 GCA_038233595.1 Propionibacteriales bacterium
GCTGCTGCGCGACATCCGGAACCACTGCTACGCCGCGGGGATGGTCGTCGAAGGCGCCAAGGGCGAGTGCAACTTCGGTCAGCACGAGATCGGCTTCCTGTACGCCGAGGCGCTGGTCACTGCGGACAACCACGCCGTCTATAAGACCATGGCCAAGGAGATCGCCGCCCAGCACGGCAAGTCCCTGACGTTCATGGCCAAGTACGACCAGCGTGAGGGCAGCTCCTGCCACATCCACCTGTCGTTGCGCGGGAAGGGTGATGAGAAGGAGGTGGTGTTCTGGGACGAGGACGAACGGACCCCTCTGTACGACCATTTCGTGGCCGGGGTGCTGGCCACGATGCGTGACTTCACCCTGCTCTACGCGCCCAACATCAACTCCTACAAGCGTTTCGCAGCTGGTTCGTTCGCGCCCACTGCCGTCGCCTGGGGCCTCGACAACCGCACCTGCGCCGTTCGCCTGGTGGGGCACGGGCCCAGTGCACGGATGGAGAACCGGCTGCCCGGCGGCGACGTGAACCCCTACCTCGCGCTGGCCGCCATGCTGGCCGGCGGGCTGTACGGCATCGAACATCAGCTGCCGCTGGAGCCCGAGCTGGTCGGCAACGCCTACGAGTCCGACGCGCCGAAGGTTCCGACGACGCTGCGCGAGGCTCGTGAGGCGTTCACGGGCTCCGACATCGCGCGCAAGGCCCTGGGCGACGAGGTCGTCGACCACTACACGAACCTGGCCGACGTCGAGCTCAACGCCTTCGACGCGGCGGTCACCGACTGGGAGCTCACCCGCGGATTCGAAAGGCTCTGAGATGGTTCCGACGCACACCCTGGTCAACCCGTCCACCGGACAAGACTTCGGCGAGGTTCGTTCCACCTCCGTGGAGGAGACCGACAGCGCGATCGAGCGCGCCCACGAGGCCTTCGCCTCCTGGCGGGCCGTTGCTCCCGGGGAGCGCGCCCGGCTGCTGCGCGCGTTCGCCGCGGTCGTCGAGGAGCACCTCGAAGAGCTGGCGCAGCTTGAGGTGACCAATGCCGGGCACACCATCGGCAACGCCCGCTGGGAGGCCGGCAACGTCCGGGACTGCCTGAACTACTACTCCGCTGCTCCCGAGCGGCTGTTCGGTCGGCAGATCCCGGTGCCCGGAGGGGTCGACATCACCTTCCGCGAACCGTTGGGGGTGGTCTCGGTGATCGTGCCGTGGAACTTCCCGATGCCGATTGCGGGCTGGGGCTTCGCGCCGGCCCTCGCGGCCGGCAACACCGTGGTGCTCAAGCCGGCCGAGGTCACCCCGCTGACCGCGGTCAGGCTGGGCGAGCTGGCGCTGCTGGCCGGCCTCCCCGAAGGGGTCTTCACGGTCGTCCCGGGCAAGGGGTCGGTCGTCGGCGAGCGGTTCGTGACCCATCCGCTGGTGCGCAAGGTCTGCTTCACCGGGTCCACGGCGGTCGGCAAACAGATCATGGCCGGCTGCGCCGACCAGGTGAAGCGTGTGACCCTGGAGCTCGGCGGCAAGAGCGCCAACATCGTCTTCGCCGACACCGACATCGCCGCGGCCGCCGCTGCCGCCCCGAACGCCGCGTTCGACAACACCGGGCAGGACTGTTGCGCCCGCTCCAGGATCCTGGTCCAGCGCCCGGCGTACGACGAGTTCGTGAGCCGGCTCGAGCAGGCGGTGAAGGCGATGAAGGTGATCGATCCCGCTGACGAGGCCAGTGAGATGGGACCGATGGTCTCCGCGACCCAGCGCGACTCCGTGCAGCGCTACATCGACGGAGCCTCGGTGGCGTTCAGCGGCGACCACCCGTCCGGCGAGGGTTACTGGCTGCCACCCACCGTGGTCGAGTCACGCTCCACCGACGAGCCGGTCTGGCGCGAGGAGGTCTTCGGACCCGTGGTCGCTGTGATGGCTTTCGACGACGAGAGTGACGCGATCTCGCTGGCCAACGACACGGAGTACGGCCTGTCCGGCTCGATCTTCACCAACGACCTCGGGCGTGCCCTGCGTGTGGCGCGCGGCGTCGACTCAGGCAACCTCAGCGTGAACTCGCACTCCGCGGTGCGCTACTGGACGCCCTTCGGCGGGTTCAAGCAGTCCGGCCTCGGGCGAGAGCTGGGGCCGGACGCGCCACACGCCTTCACCGAGGAGAAGAACGTCTTCATCGCCCACTGACAAACCCCGATGGTCGAGCAGGTTGCGCAGCAACCGACGTCGAGACCACGAGCACCGGAAGGACACATCATCCATGGCAGGACGCATCGAGGGCCTGGTCGCCGTCGTCACGGGCGGGTGCTCCGGCATCGGTCTGGCCACCGTGCAGCGCTTCGTCGAGGAAGGCGCCAAGGTGGTGATCGGTGACATCGACGACACCCGTGGCGAGGCGCTGGTGACCGAGCTCGGCGGCGCGGACGCGGCGACGTACGTCCACGTCGACGTGACCAGCAAGGACGAGGTCGACGCCCTCTTCGCGACGGCGAAATCGGTGTACGGCGCGGTCGACATTGCGTTCAACAACGCCGGAATCTCACCGCCCGACGACGACTCGATCCTGGACACCGACCTGGAGGCGTGGCGCCGCGTTCAGGAGGTCAACCTGACCAGCGTCTACCTGTGCTGCAAGGCCGCGCTGCCCTACATGATCGAGCAGGGCTCGGGGTCGATCATCAACACCGCCTCGTTCGTCGCGGTGATGGGTGCTGCGACCTCGCAGATCTCCTACTCCGCCTCGAAGGGCGGGGTGCTGTCGATGAGCCGCGAGCTGGGTGTGCAGTTCGCACGGCAGGGCATCCGGGTCAATGCCCTGTGCCCGGGCCCGGTGAACACTCCGCTGCTCCAGGAGCTCTTCGCCAGCGACACGGAGCGGGCGGCCCGGCGTCTGGTGCACGTGCCCATGGGCCGCTTCGGGGAGCCGAAGGAGATGGCCAACGCCGTACTCTTCCTGGCCTCCGACGAGGCGAGCTTCATCACGGCCACAACGTTTCTCGTCGACGGCGGCATCTCCAGCGCCTACGTCACGCCGCTGTGAGGCGTCCATGACTGCGCTGATCGGCCTCCCCACCTATCGTGAGCAGGCGGCTTGGGGAGTGTGGGACCAGCGCGCGGACGTGCTCCAGGCGGAGTACGCCGATGTCGTGGTGGCTGCCGGTGGTGTCCCGGTGCTGCTCCCACCCGCGACGTCGACCCCAGCGGCCGCAGCGGCAGTCGTGGCACGTCTGGACGGGCTGGTCCTGACCGGCGGCGCGGACATCGACCCGGACCGCTATCACGCCCCGGCCCACCCGCGGACCACCTGCTGGCGTGAGGACCGGGATGCCTGGGAGGTCGCCCTGCTCGAGGCCGCGGACCAGGCCGGGCTACCGGTGCTCGGCGTCTGCCGGGGGATGCAGCTGATGGCAGTCGTCGCCGGCGGCTCGTTGGAGCAGCACATGCCCGACGTCGTGGGCGACCATACGCACAGCCCCGGCGGCGACGCGTTCGGCGACGTCGCGGTCAGCTCTGCCGAGGGCTCACGGGTGCGCGCCGCAGAGGGCGAGCGGCTGATGGTGCGCTGTCACCACCACCAGTCGGTCCGTGAGCACCCCGGATACGTCGCGACCGCATGGGCCGAGGACGGCACCCTGGAGGCGTTCGAGGCGATCGGCGACCCGTTTCGCCTCGCGGTGCAGTGGCACCCCGAGATGAGCCGCGACCAGGCACTGTTCGACGCCCTGGTTGCTGCTGCCCACGTCGCTCAGCCGCTGACGTCGGCGACCAGGGGGACCCCGGGCCGGTAGGCGAGGTGGACGTACGACGGGGCGTCGAGCACCACGTAGTCCGCCCGCGTGCCCACCGCGAGCCGGCCGACGTCGTCACGGCCCAGCGCCGCCGCCCCACCCGCGGTCGCCGACCACAGCGCCTCCGCGGGCGTCATCCGCATCTCGCGCACGGCCAGTGCGATGCACAGCGGCATCGAGCTGGTGTAGCAGGAGCCCGGGTTGCAGTCGCTGGCCAGCGCCACGCTCACCCCGGCGTCCAGGAGCCCCCGCGCGTCCGGATAGGGCTGCCGGGTGGAGAACTCCACGCCGGGCAGCAGGGTCGCCACCGTGCCCGAGTCGCGAAGCGCGACCACGTCGGCGCTGGACAGATACGTGCAGTGGTCGACGGCGGCCAGGCCGAGCTCACAGCCGAGCTGAACGCCGGGACCCGGACCGAGCTGGTTGGCGTGCAGCCGCCCGCGCAGTCCTTCCGCCTTGCCCGCAACGAGAATCTCGCGAGCCTGCTGTTCGTCGAACGCGCCCGTCTCGCAGAAGACGTCGATCCAGGATGCGTACGGCGCGGCGGCCCGGAGCATCGGGCCGGTCACCAGGTCGACGTAGCCGCCCGGGTCCTCGGCGTACTCCGGGGGTACGACGTGGGCGCCGAGGTAGGTCGTCTCGTCGGTGAACTGCCTGGCGACGGCCAGGCTCCGCGCCTCGTCCAGGACCGTCAGCCCGTAGCCGCTCTTGATCTCCACCGTGGTCGTGCCCTGGCGACGCATCTCGCTCACGTGCCGCGCGACGTTGGCGGTCAGCTGCTCGTCGGTGGCCGCTCGGGTCGCCGCGACCGTGGTTCGGATCCCGCCCGCCGCATAGGGCTCTCCTGCCATCCGGGCAGCGAACTCCGCCGACCGGTCGCCGGCGAAGACCAGATGGCTGTGCGAGTCCACGAAGCCGGGGACGACTGCCCGGCCGCCGACGTCCTGCACCTGGTCGGCGGCGGGCGCGGCGGCAGCGGCGCCGACCCAGGCGACGCGGCCGTGCTCGACCACGAAGGCCGCGTCGGTGTGGACGCCGATGGACCCGGCACCGGGTTCGGTCGTGACCAACTCGCCGATCCCGGTCACGAGCAGGGTGGGAGCGGTCGGGGCGTCGTACGTCATGGGCACATCCTTGCCCTCCTGCCGCGCGAGCGCTGGGAGCCTGGTCAGAGCCGCACGGCCGCGACGGCTCGCGCGAGCTCCTCGCCGAGGTCGGCCTGGTCCTGGTCGGCCCGGTCATGCACCACCCGGCCGGCGGCGACGACGTGGCGGACATCGGCGGCCCCGGCGACGAACACCACGGTCTGGACGCTGTCTCCAGTGCCCGCGGTGCGCGGCGACACGGTGTCGAGGGTGACCAGGTCGGCCCGGGCGCCGACGGCGATCCGGCCGGCGTCCGGGAAACCCAGGCTGGCGTGTCCGGCGGTCGTGGCAGCCTCGACGAGCTCCTCGGCTGACCAGTGACCGCGGCGCCGGGTGGCCAGCCGTTCGTCGAGCTCCACTGCTCGCATCTCCTCGAACAGGTCGACCACGGCGTGGCTGTCGGACCCGAGGGTGAGCTGCGCTCCGGCTTCGCGGAGCGCACGTGAGGGACCGATCCCGTCGCCGAGGTCGCGCTCGGTGGTCGGGCAGAAACAGGCGTACGTCGCGGCGCTCCCGAGCAGACCGATGTCACGGTCGGTCAGGTGCGTCGCGTGCACGGCCGTGGTCAGCGGCCCGAGCACGCCCGCATCTGCCAGCAGCTCCGCGGGGGTGCCGCCGTGCCGCTCGCGGCAGGCGTCGTTCTCATCGACCTGCTCGGAGACGTGCACGTGCAAGGGCGCACCGTGCTGCCTGGCCCAGTCGGCGACCGTCGGGATCTGGTCGCGGGGGACGGCACGGACCGAATGGATCGCCGCCCCCACCACCACGTCGTCGGCCTCGGCGGCCGAGCCTGTCGGGACCAGCCCGTCGACGCGCGCGGCCCAGCGTTCGGCGTCGCCGTCGCAGTAGCGCGCCTGCACACCCTCGGGTGCGGCGCCGAACCCGCTGGAGAGGTAGCAGGTGTCGAGTAGCGCGATCCGCAGCCCGGCGTCACGAGCAGCCTGGACCAACACGTGGCCCATCAGGTTCGGCTCGTCGTACGGCGTGCCGTCGGGCTGGTGGTGCAGGTAGTGGAACTCGCCGACGGTGGTGATGCCGGAGGCGACCATCTCGCGGTAGGTCGCCCGGGCCAGCGCGTAGTAGCTGTCCGGGTCGAGCCGCCCCGCGACGGCGTACATCTGCTCCCGCCAGGTCCAGAACGATCCACGCCCACCCTGGGTGTGCCCGCGCAGGGCGCGATGGAACGCGTGGCTGTGGCAGTTCGCGAGGCCGGGAATCGTCAACCCGGCAAGGCGCTCCGGGACGACGTCCGCTGGTCGA
>JBBSVL010000176.1:0-6122 GCA_038233595.1 Propionibacteriales bacterium
CGAGACCTCTCGGATCTCCTCCGGGCTGGTCATCGAGATCTCCAGCTTGTCGAGCTGCTCGATGAACCGGAGCTTCTCCTGGTCGAGGAGCACCAGTACCCGCTGGTTGAGGTCCTTGCGGGCGGTCTCCGCCAGCCGTCGTACGGCCTGGTCACCGAAGACCGCCTCCAGGAGCTTCTGTCCGACAACAGCGCTGCCACCCGCGATACCGAACTCGGCGCCGGTGATCCCGGCAGTCGAGGCGAAAACCACGACCATCAGTGCGACGCTCAGTCCGTTGACGCCGTACGCCAGGAACCTGGCAGTGGTCCGCTTGTCGGCGCCCTCGGTGCGGACCATGTCCAGGACGGCCTGCTGCCATTCGCGGGCGGCACGTTCGCTGCGGGCTCGAAAGTCGCGAGACGCCCGGCCGAGGTCCGCCCCGGCATCCTCGAGCAGGTTGCGGCCGGCCTGGGTGGAGCCCCACCCCGCCGCTGCCGTCTCCGCGGCGTCCTCGGCGCACTCCAGGATCAAGGTGTGCAGTCCGGACTCGACCGCAACGCTCACCTTGCCCGCCTGGTGCGGCTTGCCGCGCATCGCGTCGCCGACGCGGTCGCGCAGCCAGCTGACCTTCGTCTCCAGGCCTTTCAGCAGCTCGCCGGTGCCCACGAACTCCTGCCACCGGGCAAGCACCTCACCGCGCAGCAGCGTGCCGTCGGCGGAGGCGGTGTCGATGGTCTGGATCGCGTCGGCGTAGGCCTGCTCGACGTCGCGCCGCAGCCGGCCCTGGATGGCGACCTGCTCGGTGGCGGCGTCGGCCACCTGGTGGGACTTCAGGGACAACGAGCGGATCGCCCCCTCGAGGGTCTGCTTGACCACGCGCGAGCGTGCCTCGGAGTCGGCGGCCAGGGCAGCGAGCCACTCCTTGATCTCGGCCACCTCCGATGCCGCCAGCAGCCCCTCGGCATCGACGCTGCTCTCCCGGACCGCGAACAACGGCGAGTCACGGAGCCCGCGGGCGGTGAGCATCCGAGCCAGGTGGCTGCTGACCTCGGCCACCGCGGCCGGCGGTGTCCGGTCGAGCACGATCGCAACTGCTGCACTGCGGTCTGCTGCCTGCTTGAGGAAGTCCCACGGCACCTGGTCGGCGTAGCGGGCAGCCGTGGTCACGAACAGCCACAGGTCTGCAGCGGCCAGCAGCTGTGTGGCGAGCACCCGGTTTCCCTCCTCGACCGAGTCGATGTCGGGAGCATCGAGCACTGCGAGTCCCGGGGGGAGCGTCGTACTGGCGACCAGCTGGAGTGCCTGGGGGTCGTTGGTCGACCTCGTGGTGCGTTCGAGGTCCGGGAAGATCCGGTCCTGGCCGAACCACTGCACGTCACCCGGGTTGTGCACGAGCACTGGTGATCGCGTGGTGGGCCGCAACACTCCGGGGATCGTCACCTGGACACCGACCAGCGAGTTGACCAACGTGGACTTGCCGGCACCTGTGGAGCCGCCCACGACTGCGAGCAGGGGTGCGTCGATCTGGCTCAGTCTGGGCAGCACGTAGTCCTCGAGCTGGTCGATCATCTCCGCCCGGGCTGCGCGTTGGTCGGCGACATCTGGCAGGTCCAGCGGGAGCTGTACGCGCTGCAGCGCGTCACGCAGCCGGACCAGCGCTGTGAGCATCTGGGCCGCGGAGCCTGACTGCTCTCCCGGTCGCGGGTCGCTCACTGTCCTCCTCCGATGGCGGTGGTCACTGTTGACGTGGCATTTGTACCAGCGTGGACCGGCCACACCAGACTCGGTCGCAGTGCCGCCATCGAGTCTACGAAGAACTGGCCGCGCGCGGCGAAGTCCTTGGGTGCTGTGCCCCTCAGATAGCGGTAGTGCAGGAACCCCAGCTCGATCGCCTGCTGCTGGTAGTCCTCCATCGTCTCCTTCGCCGCCTTGCCACCGACCGTCATGGCGTTGCGCCGCGCTGCGCGACGCGCCGGCAGCCGCACTAGCCACGGGATCTCGGCCGGGTCCAGCAGCCCGCGCCGGGCGCAGTCAAGGAGTGCCTGCGTCAGCACCTTCGACTCCCGGCGCCGCGCCCAGATCGCGAAGCCGGCGACCAGCAGGAAGCCGGGCACCATCACGAAGACGTAGGCGGCGACGAACGCCCGGCCGCCGTTCATGAACACGGCACCGTTCCACGCTGCGTGCGCGCTGACGGCGAGGGCGTAGCCGGCGAGCGGAGCCAGGAAGCGTACGACGCGCTTGCGGCTGCTCACCGCGATGCCGATGCCGATGCCCGTGAACGAGGTGAACAACGGGTGCGCGAACGGGCTGAACACGCCGCGTACGACGAACAGCCCGATCACTGAGTCGATTCCACCCGGCTGACCGCCCTGACCCAGGTAGGCCGAGGAGAGGTAGAGGATGTTCTCGGTGAAGGCGAACCCGATTCCGACCATGCCGGCGTACACGATGCCGTCGAGGATGCCGTCGAGCTCGTTTCGCCGGAAGAACAGCAGGAGCAGGATGAAGAGACCTTTCGCAGCCTCCTCGGTCAACGGGGCGACCACGGCTGCTGAGAAGGACTGCGGTGCCCGGAAGGCGAACTCCCCCACGAGCTGCAGGACCAGGGCGGTGCTGGTGGCCACGAACGCCCCCCAGCCCAGCCCGAGCAGCAACAGGTTGCGCGGCTCCGGCTCGTAGCGGTCCAGCCAGAGGTAGCAGGCGATGAGCGGGCCGACCGGCAGCGCCGCGAGCAGGACCCCGATCACCAGCGCACGCGGAGCGTCCGACAGCACCAGGACCAGGGCCATCGCGCAGGCACCCAGGAACACCGCGATCGCGACCACCACAGTGAACGCGGTGCCGCTGCGACGGGCGACCGGGGCTGCAGGCATGGAGGAACCCTACGGTGCCGCGTCGTACAGTTACCGGATGGAGGAGACCACGCCCAGGACCGAGTCCCACGATCCGGCAGTGCCGGAAGCCTACGCAGCGTTCATGCGCACCGGATGGGGTGAACGAGAGCTCGACGTGGCACCCCACCCGATCACCCGATGGGCCGCCGAGCGACGTGAGCGCCTCGGCGCGCAGTTCGGCGGGGAGCGGCTGGTGATCCCGGCCGGCGGTTTCAAGGTGCGCGCGAACGACACCGACTACCGGTTCCGCCCCGACACCGCCCACACCTGGCTGTGCGGCAACCAGACCTCCGACGCGGTGCTGGTGGTCGACAGCGGCGAGGCGACGCTGTTCGCGCGGCCGCGCAGCTCACGTGAGACCGACGAGTTCTTCCGCGACCGGCAGTACGGCGAGCTCTGGGCCGGCCGACGTCCCTCTCTGCACGAGATCAGCGGCTCGCTCGGGGTGCCGACCCGGCACCTCGACGAGCTCGACGACGTCCTCGCCCAGCCCGGCAAGACCCGGGTGCTGCGCGGTGTCGACGCACGGGTCGACACCGCGGTCGCAGGCGACGAGGGCCGCGACCAGGAGCTGGCCCAGGTGCTCTCCGAGCTGCGCCTGGTCAAGGACGAGTGGGAGCTGGCCGAGCTGCAGGGTGCCTGTGACACCACCACCCTCGGGTTCGAGGACTGCGTGCGCGAGTGGGACGACGTGCTGAGGTACGGCGAACGCTGGATCGAAGGCACCTTTTTCCGCCGCGCCCGGGCAATGGGCAACGACATCGGCTACGACTCGATCGTCGGCGGCGGCCGGCACGCGACCACGCTGCACTGGGTCGACAACACCGGGCCGATCACCCCCGGCGAGCTGGTCCTGCTCGACATGGGCGCAGAGGCCACGTCCCTCTACACCGCCGACGTGACCCGCACACTGCCGATCGACGGCCGGTTCACGCCGCTGCAACGTGACCTGTACAACCTGGTGCTGCAGGCGCAGACCAAGGGGATCGCCGAGGTGCGGCCTGGAACCCCCTTCCGCGGCGCCCACAACGCCGCGATGGTGGTCCTCGCACATGGGCTCGACGACCTCGGGCTCCTCCCCGTCTCGGTCGACGAGGCGCTGGACGAGAACAGCAAGGTCTACTCCCGCTGGACCCTGCACGGGGTCAGCCACATGCTCGGGCTCGACGTACACGACTGCGCCGCGGCCGACCCCGGCATCTACCCCAAGGGCGAGCTCGCCGAGGGCATGGTGCTCACCGTCGAGCCGGGGCTGTACTTCCAGGAGGACGACCTGCTGGTTCCCGAGGAGCTGCGTGGCATCGGGATCCGGATCGAGGACGACATCGTGGTCACCGCCGACGGCGCCCGCAACCTCTCCGGGGCTCTCCCGCGCGACCCCGATGAGATCGAGGAGTGGATGGCCGGGCTGAGACGCTGAGGCCTAGCCTTGGCGCACCACCAGCCCCCGTAGCTCAGCTGGATAGAGCAGCGGCCTTCTAATCCGCGGGTCACAGGTTCGAATCCTGTCGGGGGCGCTTGTGTCGGGGGCGCGGGGCCCTGCGGCGATGCCGAGGACCTCCTCGACGGGCCGGACGAACGAAGACCTCCGAGCGAGTCGCGAATCCGTGGATCCGCCACTCGCTCGGAGGTCGTCATCATCTTCGGTCAGCCCGCCGAACGGGTCAGCCGCTCAGCTAGTGAGTGTCCCCGGCTGGACGCCGGTTCGATACCGCACCCGGCCGCCTGGTGGGGTGTAGGGACGGCTGGGACGCGACCCAGGACATCCGGGCCAGGCGTGCCATGACGAGGATGACTGCGATCCAGCCCAGTACCTCGTGCATGGCCGCCCTGCTCTACTTACCCGTGGCTTCCGCTGGTGTTGAGCGACCCGTTGACACCGTGCGGGAAGAACCCGCCCTTGGTGACCGACTTGGGGTTCAGGTAGACGATGTTGAGCACCTGGTACGGCGACCGGCCGTAGGCAATGCCGTTGCGGTCGGTCGGGGTCAGGTTCACCCTGCGCTTCGTACCGATCCCGCGGTCGATGTCGCGTTTCCCGTCCAGGCTGTCCCGTGCGTCGGAGAGCTTCCTGACCGTCTCCTCGAACCCCCGGTTGTACAGGTTGGTCCGGATGATTGCAGCGTGGTAGCCCTCAACGGCCAGGATGCCGGCTGCGGCGCCCAGGTACGTCTTGTTGCTGATCAGCGGAGCGGCACCCTTGTAGGCGGTCACCCCGACGTCCTCGAAGAGGAACGCGGCCAGCAGGAAGTTGTCCTCGTTCTTGTAGGGGTCGAACGTCCCGTTCGGGCCGACCACCCCTGCCGCTCGGGCGGCCGCGGTGAAGCTCTTGTAGATGTTGATGCTGGGACGCGACACCGCGGCGGACCCAAGCGCACCGCGCAGGAACTTCACGTGGGATCGTTCGTCGTAGGCGATCTCCTTGGCGGTGCTCCGGATGGTGGGGCTGGCGAAGTTCACCTGGCGCCCGCCCGTGGTGCCGCCCCGTCGGCCCTTGCCGGTGGTGAGCGCGTCGGGGATCCCGTGCCCGAAGGCGGCGTAGGAGTAGAACTCTGCCTCGAGGTACTCCAGGTTGAGCGCGAAGTTCAAGATCGCGCCGTCACTGATGCCTGAGGCCGAGGCCGAGGCCGTGAACCCGGGCAGCGTGCTGGCGCCCACCACGCCGAGACCGGCGAGTCCGGCGTTTCGCAGGAAGCGACGCCTGTCGTTGGGGTTCTCGGCACTCCGGCTAATCATATCTGCGACTACTTGCTTGCCGAACATTGATCCTCCACAAGGTAGATGTTGCCCGTGGCCATGGCGTTCTGGACACGCGCCAAACGACACCGGCTCGCACGCGGAGGACGTAGAGCGTGTCGGGTGGGACACCAAGACACCTTGTACGCCGGCAGATTCATCGAACTCGACCGCCCCGATCTCATCTCGGGAGGGTCGTCTTCCACAATTACCTTAAGTCAGGCACTGCGCCATGTCACCACCCTTTAGGCCACAAACAACGCTCCCGCTCCACGCCCGACCGTGGGCGGAGCGCTGATGATGAAACCGGGCGGCGGGCTACGCCGACTGTCTGTAAGGGAGACGCTCGGTGCCCTATTTCGGAGTGATGGCGCGCTCCTGCAGGAACTCGCCAGACATTCTTCCCTAATCAGACCAGTCCCCGAGCGTGTCGCTGCGCGAACCGGCGCTCGGGATGCCATAGAAAAGTAGTGGCCCTGCGGAGTATGAGACCGCAGGGCCTTCGGC
>JBBSVL010000177.1:0-6060 GCA_038233595.1 Propionibacteriales bacterium
CTCAGCCTAGGCCGATAGGTTCGGAGCATGCGTTTCCTCGACGACGTCCGGCCCGCCTGGGACCTCACCTACGACGACGTGTTCATGGTCCCGCGCCGATCCGGGGTCTCCTCGCGCTACGACGTGGACCTCGCCTCCGCAGACGGGACCGGCACCACGATCCCGCTGGTGGTGGCGAACATGACCGCAGTCTCGGGACGACGGATGGTCGAGACGGTGGCCCGGCGCGGCGGCATCACCGTGCTGCCGCAGGACATCCCGCTCGCGGTGGTGGCGGAGGTGACGGAGTGGGTCAAGGCGCGCCATCCCGTCTTCGAGACCCCGATCACGCTCTCCCCGCACGAGACGGTCAGTGATGCACTGGCGTTGCTGCCCAAGCGAGCACACCGCGCCGCGGTCGTGGTGGACGACGGGCGGCCGGTCGGGATCGTCACCGAGGCGGACTGTGCAGGCGTTGACCGGTTCAGCCAGGTGCGCGACGTGATGACCACCGAGATCGTCACCCTTCGCGACGACCTCGACCCGCGGGAGGCGTTCGACACCTTGTCCGCGACCCGGCACCGGCTCGCGCCCGTGGTCGACACGTCCGGCCGGCTGGTGGGGCTCATCACCCGCACCGGCGCCCTGCGGTCGACGATCTACCAGCCCGCGCTCGACGCTGCGGGCCGGCTCCGGGTCGCGGCGGCCATCGGGGTCAACGGCGACGTGGCGCTGAAGGCGAAACGGCTGGTCGAGGTCGGCGTCGACTGCCTGGTCGTGGACACCGCGCACGGTCACCAGGAGCGGATGATCGAGGCGTTGAAGGCGGTGCGTGGGTCCGGGGTCGACGTACCCCTCGTGGCGGGCAACGTGGTTGCCGCCGAGGGAGTCCGGGACCTCGTCGACGCTGGGGCCGACATCGTCAAGGTCGGCGTCGGACCTGGCGCCATGTGCACCACGCGAATGATGACCGGCGTGGGACGTCCACAGTTCTCCGCCGTCCTCGAGTGCGTGCGCGAGGCCGAGCGGCACGGCCGTCACGTGTGGGCCGACGGGGGAGTGCGGCACCCGCGTGACGTGGCGCTGGCCCTGGCCGCCGGTGCCTCCCAGGTGATGATCGGCTCGTGGTTCGCCGGCACCTACGAGTCGCCCGGCGACCTGCGCCTGGACACCGACGGCCGGGCCTACAAGGAGAGCTTCGGGATGGCCTCGGCACGGGCGGTCGCGAACCGTACTTCGAGCGACACCCTCTTCGACCGAGCCCGCAAGGGTCTCTACGAGGAAGGCATCTCGTCGTCCCGGATGTATCTCGACCAGGCTCGCCCGGGAGTCGAGGACCTCATCGACGTGATCTGCTCGGGTGTCCGCTCGGCCTGTACCTATGCCGGCGCAACCAGCCTGGCCGAGCTCACCGATCGCGCCGTGGTCGGCATCCAGTCCGCGTCCGGCTTCCATGAGGGCAAGCCGCTCCCGGGCGGCTGGTAGGGCGCGCTCGACCGATGCAGGGAGAACGGCTTTGCTTTGCTATCGTTGCGGCCGCGTCGGGACGGCTCCCAAGGCCCTCGTCGTACCACTCGTCCGGGTGGCGGAATAGGCAGACGCGCTAGCTTGAGGTGCTAGTCCTCGTATAGAGGGTGGGGGTTCAAGTCCCCCCTCGGACACTGAGAAAGACCGGGTCTGACCTGGTCTTTCTTGTTTTTCCAGGCTTATGATTCAGCCCATGGGGGCACCATGGGGGCACATCGCCCCGAGTTGGTCGCTCCTCTCGGAGGGTTCGGATGGCATGGAGCGAGGCACGAAAGCGCAGCGACGCCGGCACGTCGTACAAGGTGCAGTGGCGCCTGGCCGGGGCTCGGACCGGTCCTCGCCAGACCGAGACCTTCGGGGCGGGCAGCGACGAGCAGAACCGTTCCCGGGCAGATGGCTTCGCCACGATGGTGGCCGCCGCTGGCGAGAACTGGCCCGACGGCTGGGTCAAGGGACGTGGTTTCGTCCGGAAGCGCGAGGACGACGACCCGATGGCACCGCCACCGGCGCTGGCCGAGCTCGGCGAGACCTACGTCCGCCAGATCGTCGACTGCTCCCCAGGCCAGCGCAAGCGCTACCTCGCCCAGGTCCGCATCCTCGGTGAGATCGAGGTGCTCGGTGGCCACGGCCGCTACCGACCCTTCGACGGACCGGTCACCGGAATCCACGAGGGCGACATCAAGGCATGGCTGATCGGCTGGAAGCGCTCGCCCAAGACCAAGGCCAACTACCACGGGCTGCTCTACGGCATCTTCAACTTCGCCCTGGAACAGGGCTTTCTCACGGTGAACCCGTGTACTCGTACAGCGCCCAAGCGCAGCAAGATCCGCCAGTCCCAGGCCGACCCGCGTTTCCTGGCCGAGGAGGAGTTCGCGTCGGTGGCCAACGTCGCAGGCACGGAGTCGGACATGCTCACCGTCGCGGTGGGCACCGGGATGCGGTTCGGTGAGGTGACCGCGCTGTGGGTCTCCGACGTCGACCTTCGGCACCGGAGCATCCGGGTGAACAAGGCGTGGAAGCGTGACGGCGAGGACGGCGAGCAGGAGATCCCGGCGTGGTTGCGCAAGTCGCTGCGGGCCAAGCACGCGATGCGCGGCCATCATCTGGGCAACCCGAAGACACCCAGGTCCAGGCGCACCATCGAGATCTCCGAAGGACTCGCTCGTCTTCTCGCCGCGCTGGTCGAGGGGAGGGCGGCCGACGACTTCGTGTTCGTGACCCCGACGGGACTGCCGGTCCACAACGCGGACTACTACGAGCGTGTCTGGCAGCCGTTGATGGCGACCCTTGTCGGCTTGGGGGTGGCCCCGTTCCGGTTCCACGACCTGCGGCACACGCACGTTGCGTGGCTGGTAGCGGGCGGTGTGCCGCTGCCGCACATCCAGGCTCGGCTGGGTCACGAGTCGATCACCACCACGATCGACACCTATGGACACCTGCTGCCGATCGGGGACGAGCTGATCTCCTCGGTGGTGGACACTGCGCTGGGTGGTGGCCAGATCCGACCGGCTCCGGCGATGAGGTTGATCGAGGGTGGCGCCGCGACGTCACAGTCGTGATCGGCGACGGTCCGTCATCGGAGTCCTGGTCATGGTGACCGGTGGAGAAGTGGCTGGTTGCTCACTGGCGGCGACCAGCTCGGTGAGGTGTTCGGGCCGGAATCGGACGTGCTTGCCGATCCGGGTGCATCGGATCCGCCGCCGTCGCACCGCTTCGGCGACCCATCGCCGGGGCACGTTGAGGTACTCGGCCGCCTCGTCGATGTCCAGCAGGTGTGCGGTTGACGGCCGTTCGTTCCGCTGCTCGGTCATTGCGCCTCCTAGGGTGTGTGTTCTACCTAGAGAGGCGCATCCGGACGTCGTACGTGGTCAGTCCCTGTGGATCGAATACACGCATTGTCACTACGTGTGTGTGATACTTAAATCCATGAGCGCCCTGCTCGCCAGCATGTCTGACACCTTCACGACGCGCACGGCCCGTGGTGCCGGGGTGCATCCCAGGGTGCTCTACGCCTGGCGCGACAACGGCGACATCGTCGAACTCTCGCGCGGCGTGTTTCGCAAGAGCGATGCACCAGCAGCGTCCTATCCGGACCTGCTTGCGGTGGCCTACCGGGCTCCCCACGCCGTTGCCTGTTGCCTCTCCGCAGCCTCGGTCCATGACCTCACTGACGAAATGCCCGTGCGGACCCAGATCGCGGTGCCCACGAGTGCGCATACTCCGCGGATCGATCACCCACCCACGAAGGTGTTCCGGTTCGATCCCGAGACGTTCGAGCTCGGGCTGACCACGGTGCAGGCGGCACCTGAGGAGTACGTCCGGGTCTACGACGCCGCTCGGACAGTCGTTGACCTGATGCGTCTTCGGCACACGCTGGGGGAGCCATTGGCACATGCGGCGCTGTTTCGATATCTGCGTCAGCGCGGAAGTCGACCGGGTCGGCTGCTTGATTATGCCAACGCCTTGGGCACGTTGGGACCGATGCGGCGAGCCCTGGACGTTGCGAGCGCCGGATGAGCAGGCCAACCCGGGAGACGGCCTCCGGGCGGGTCTATTTGGACTTGCAGAACCTGGCTCGTCGAGAGGGTCGGGGAACCCAGGAGCTGTTGACCCAGTACGTCGTGGAGCGCTGGCTGGCCCGGTTGAGCGGCTCGGCGTACGCGAATGACTTCGTCCTCAAGGGCGGGATCTTGCTGGCCGCCTTCGGACAGCGCCGTCCGACGGCCGACGCCGACGCATTGGCCCGCAACATGGCCAGTGACCAGGAGCATGTGACCCACCGCGTTGCCGAGATTGCCGCGCTCGCATCGGAGGGTGACGGGGTCACCTTTCGACCGGGGACCGTCAGAGCCGGATCGATCCGTGAGGGAGCTCGCTACTCGGGCGTGCGCGTCACGATGGATGCCCAGATCGGTACGGCCGTGGTCAAGCTGAGGCTTGACGTGAACTTCGGTGACCCGATCTCGCCCGGTCCACAGATCGTCGAGCTGCCCTCTCTGCGCCCCGGAGAGCCATCCGTCCGGGTGCTGGGATATCCGATCGAGACGGTGCTCGCTGAGAAGATCGTCACCGCGATCGAGCTGGGGGCAGCGAACACCCGCGTTCGTGACTTCGTCGACATCTTCACCCTTACCGGCTCGCATGACGTGGATCGCGCAAGCACCCGGGCGGCGATCACCACGACGGCGGCTTTCCGCGACGTTGAGCTGGTTCCCCTTGCTGGCGCGCTGGGCAACCTCGTCAGTCTGCGCGCAGGCTCCTACGTCGTCTATCGAGACAGTCTCGGTCGCTACGGCGAACACCTGCCGCCAGATTTCGAGGAAGTGGTCTCAGCTGTCATTGCGTTCGCCGATGAGCTGACCGGCAGCTACGCCGGTGCCGGACGCTGGGAGTCTGGTACGAGGACGTGGATGTCTGCCTGATCTGCGAACGATCGACGCGACGCTACGGTGTTGGTCCGCTCGGTCGCTGGTAGAGGTCCGGCATCGGGTCGACCGCGGCATCGTGGGCGTCATGGCCGGCCGCATACGTCGGTAGCAGCGGGACTGCGGTTGGTTCACGAGGGCTCCGGTCGGTGGCGAAGCGGATCCGCGAGACCAGGCTCGTGGCCGAACCAGGTGGTTCCATCTGTTGACGTTCCAGAACATCGGCGATCAGCCGGGGTACGTCGTAGCCGTCGGCGTGGGCGTGTTGTAGCTGGTTGAGCAGTCGTGGCCAGCTCAGGTTGGTCTCCGCCCCGGGGATCACGGCCGAGATCTGCGCGGCCCAGGCGGTCTCCTGTCTCGTGGCAGCCTGCGTGGTTTCGCGAGGTGGCACCGGTTCGATGTGGCGAGACATGCGCCACCACAGGGCGCCGGCGGTCTGTTCGACTGGCAGTGGTCGGGGTTCGGCGAGCGCAGCTGCGACAAGCCGGGCCGTGTCGTGGCCTGCGTGGTCGAGCGCGTTGAGCCGGCGGGCGAGCGTCTCGGCGTGTGGGTCAACGGTGACGGCTTCGGGCAGCAGCGACTGCCAGGTGCTGGTGGCGGCCGGTTGGTCGGTCGTTCGGACTCGTGCCTGCAGGCGTCGCTGGTAGCCGGCTGCGTCGGCACCCGGTTGTGGCGGACCGGTGGGCCGGCCATCCGTGGCGGGGACGTCGAAAGCGGCGCGCCAGACGCCGAGGTCTGCGTAAAGGGCGGGGTCGAGGCCGTGTGCCCAGTCGGGCAGTTCCTGGGGTGTCCGGGTGGCGAGGTCGTGTCGGACTTGGCCTGCGAGGTCTTCGATGCGGGTGGCGCGTTGGGTCAGGTAGCTGCCCCACAGGGAATGGTTCGCGAGCGTGCCGGGGACGGCGGGTACCCAGGGGAGTGGTCCGTGGGCTGGCGAGGAGAGTCGCCAGTCCAGGACGGCTGCTCGATCGTGGGCCGTGCCGAGTCCGCCGGACTGGGCGGCGTCGAGGAGCAGGTGGAGAGGGTCTGCGCCGGCGACGGCGTGCAGCGCGAGGTTGCCGCGCAGGGTGGGGTAGGCGGGCTCGGTGGTCAGTCCGGGCCAGATCGTTTCGATCTGCTGCTCGAGGGCGGC
>JBBSVL010000178.1:0-6052 GCA_038233595.1 Propionibacteriales bacterium
AGCTCGGACTCCCCGACCGTGTTCATGCGGTGGTACTCGCCTACGAATGCGGCCTCATCCGACCAGGACAGATCTAAGGCTGCACAGCTGCGACCCACATGAGGAACCGCACGCGGAATGGTCCTTGGTGCCGGACTTGGTCGTTCGGATCAGAATTGGGTGACTATGTATCACGTGGCCGCCGATTCGTACACCGACCTCCTGGAGCGACTCTTCGCTGCGTTTGAGGAGGTCCATACCTTTACCGCGATCAAGGATGTCGCGGCACGGTGTCAACGCGACCTCGCTGGGCAGACGTCTCCAGGTGCCCAACTCGAGTTGCTCGAGCGACTCGCCCGCCAGCGGCTGACCGACATGTCCCCGACCCGCCACGGTCTGGCGTGAGTCGCCACGCCCAAGAGCCGAATTTGGAGAACCCATACGCGAGATCGGCTGTGAAGCGGACGCGCCACAGTTTGCGGACCGTGTCACCTGACCATCCTGTTACGGGTGCGGATTCCAGTTGGCAGCCCACGCAACGATTCGGTCGGCATCACACCGACGGCGTATCGAGCGGACTCGGGACCAAAATGGTCCTCGAGCTCGTCCCAGGTACTCCCTGATCCCCGCCTGCTCGTGTGCCCGGTGAGTCGCTGCCATAGCGGCCAAGCAGACAGTCGTACTCATCGTCCACGATGTCAGCGACCCCGGTCGGGTCCCACTGATTCGGTAGGTACCGCAGGGGGGGTGGCTCGGCGGCGGTCAATTCTTCGACACCCGGTGCGCTCATGAATGACGTCGTGACTTGGCGCAGTCGGTGAGTGTGGATCGGGCGATCTGGCTCCCGCAGGAGAGTCCACGCGTGCGACCGCATTTCCCGTGGGACAGCCGGTCATCCGAGCTGAGGTGCGGAAGCGGGCGGAGTCCGAGTGTGGGCACGCCGTGCACCCCCTCACGCACGGGATCCCGTCCACCAGAGCAGGGTGGGTCCACCGACCTCGCCCGCAGGAGGATCCTTAGGTCCTTGCGGTCCTCGGCGGGTCACCACACCCCGACCGGAATCCGCCGCACCTCGAACGTCGGCTCGATTGAAAGCTCTGTGGTCATGCCTTCAGTGCGCGGAGGCTGAACATGATCGGGAGCGGTTGCTCGGTGTGTCGCCAGCGCATGAGGCCGTCGTCCTCACGTGTGGCGAGTCCTCGACGGCAGTCGGTCTCGACGGCAAGGTGTTCGCCGAGATGGTTGACCGTGAGGCCGCTCGCGATGGCGGCGGTGATGATCTCGGCGAGTGAGTGCGCGTACTGCGTCGTGCTGTTGTGCTCGGTAGTGGCATCGGGTGCTGCGTACGAGCCGACCTGGTCCTCGAACCGCTGCGGCCCGTTCGCGGCGTAGGGGAAGTCAAGGACGAGCGGATCAACCGAGTCAGCCATCAGAAAGAGCGGGTGCATGTCGATCAACACGAGCCGGCCGCCGGGTTTGAGCAACCCCTCGGCCTGACGTCAGCCGACGCCAGCCACGGCTGACCGGATGTCTGCAAAGACCGCGCTCCAAACGGCCGGCGGTCGACTCTCAGGGTCCCCGGCAGTGGCGTAGTCCAGCAGTCGGCGCATCCCGGGCCGCTGCGCCGCGCTCTTGCTGCCCGAGGTCACCTCCGAGAACGCGTCGCGGGCCTCGACCCCAACCGTGGCCAGCGCGTCCAACTGCAACTGCGCGTCCTGACCGTGCTGACCCGTGTGTACGGGTATGGCCGCACGCACGAGGTGTTCGATCACCGGCCGAGCTGCAGGTCACCGGCGCAAGTCCGAGCCCACAGCCGCGGGAGCCGGTACCGCAGCTCGACCGCTTCGCCGAGCTGCGCCTTGCCGGACCCCCGTTAGGGCTCAGGCGCGTAGAGCCCCGCGCAGGCGCCGGCTGGCGATCTCGCTCGCGACGCTCACCGCGAAGGAGGCGATCAGCAGACTGCTCACCACCGGGAAACGGAAGACACCGAGGCTCTCCGAGAGCAGTCGACCCAGGCCGGCGGCGCCGACGATGCCCACGACCGCGGTCTCCCGGACGCAGATCTCGAAGCGGTACAGCGTGTAGGTGACCAGCTGCTGCGACGAGGCCGGAACGACGGCGGCGACGGTCGCGAGCCCACGAGGTACGCCGGTGCGCACCAGCGCATCACGAGGGGAGACGTCCACGCTCTCCCAGGCCTCGGCGACCAGGCGCCCGAGGATCCCGCCGGTGTAGATCCCGAGCGCCAACGCGCCCGGCAAGATGCCGGGATAGAGCGCGAGGAGGGCGATGACCGCCCACACCGTGGGCGGCACCGACCGGGTCACCAACAAGATGAAGCGCGCGACGATCCACCCCACACCGCGCAGGACGCGCTGGGGCAGCGTGGCGGGAGGGCCTCCGCCCCGGCGCACGGATACGGCCCATGGTGCGACGATGAGGGTGATGGCGACGGCGACCACCATCGCCAAGAACGCCATCGCCATGGTGTCCCAGATCGCTCCGTTCAGCTGGGACCACCCGCCGTCCGGCAACGCGGGCGGAATGAGATCGCCGATCAGTTGGCCGGTGAGCCTGCGGGTGCGGTCGCTGGTGAGGCCGGAGAGCGAGACCCCGGAGGCGAACCAGGCGAGCGCCAACGCCGGCAGGACGGCGATCGATGACCACCGTGCCCACCGTGAGTGGTTGAGCCGGGTGCCGACCGTGCCCCCGGACCACTCGGCGCAGCTCGCGACCGCCATGTCGTTGCGCAGCCGGGTGCTCCACAGGTCGACGACGGCCGATAGCGCGACGATGGCCCAGGTGAGGGTCCATACCTCGTCCCAGTTGCGTGAGGAGAGGCTGACCACGATCTCCTGGCCGAGGCCCCCGACCCCGACCGCCCCGAGGAGCACCGTGGAACGCACCGAGCACTCGAAGCGGTAGAAGGAGTAGGACAGCATCAACGGTCCGGCCGGCGGGAAGAGCGCGTAGACGACGGCCGGCAGCGCAGGCGTGCCGGCGTCCCGCAGCGAGCGCAGGGCTCCGGTCGGGAGGGAGTCGAAGGTGTCGCCGAAGACCTGTGCGGTCTGTGCACCGAACGGCAGTGCGATGGCCAGGACGGCCACCAGTGGATCGAGGCCGAGGACGCTGACTAGGAGCAACGCCCAGATGAGTTCGTGGATCGAGCGGATGGCGACGAGTACGCCGCGCAGCGCCATGCGCAAGAGCCGGATCGGCAACGGGGGTCTGCGCGCCCAGACCACGTTGCTGAGCACCAGCCCGCCGAGGATGCCGATCACCAGGGCGCCGGCCGCGCCCAGGGCCGCGTAGGCGAGCGTGGTGCCGGTGGCATCGAGCACCAGCCGGAGGAAGCCAGGGTCCAACCGTGGGCTGAAGGCCTTCGACAGCAGGTCGCCCACCAAAGGAGCGCCGCCCCGGTTGACGACCGCGCCGTCGGCGGGGAAGGCCCGTTTCAACGCCCAGAGCACCGGCCCGAGCACGACCACGAGTCCGACGAGTCGGCGCAGCGTGACCCGACTTCCGCTCACGCCGGTGCGCCGTGGTGGTGGACGGGAACCTGGATCGGGCGAGACGACCTCGACGTCGAGGAGATCGGTCATGCTCGTGCGTACAGCTCGTCGAGCTGCTCGAGAGTCAGGTCGTCGATGGCCACGTCGAAGACCAGGCTTCCGTCGCGTAGACCGATCGCACGGGTGCAGTGTTCGCGGGCCAGTTGCGGTTGGTGCAGGGTGACCACGAGCGCGCCACCGGGGCTGACCGTGCCGAGGAGCTGCAGGATCTCTGCGGCCCGGGTCGGGTCCAGACTGGCCACCGGCTCGTCGGCCAGGACCAGGTCCGGTACCTGCAGCAGGAGCCGGGCGATGGCGACGCGCTGACGCTCGCCGCCGGAGAGTCGCTCGGTGCGCTCGTGCACCGCCCAGCCCAGGCCTACCGCCTCCAGTGCCTCCAACGCGGGTTCGTCGGGTCGTGGCCAGGCCAGGGAGCTCAGCGAACGCGCCGTACTCCACTGGGCCAGCCGGCCCGCGTTGACGTTGTGCAGCACCCGCACCTGCTCGACCAGGTCGAGTCCTTGGGAGATGGTGCCGACCCGGCGTTGTAGTTCCCGGCGCTCGCGTGAGCGCAGGTTGGCCGTGTCTGCCCCGAAGACCTCGACGGTGCCCTCCGTCGGCTGCAAGGAGCCGTTGAGCATCGCCAGCAGGGTGCTTTTGCCGGCCCCACTGGCGCCGAGGACTGCGACGCGTTCGCCGGCCTGGATCGTCAGATCCACGCCGGAAAGCGCGGCGTTGGCGCCGAACCGGCGACCGACGCCCGCCAGTCGCGCGGCAATGGCGGATCCGCTCACGCGAGCAGGCCCAGAGCCTTCGCGACCTTGCGGATCTGGTCGTAGTTGCTGTTCTTGGTGGGGACGAACTTCTTGGCACCGAAGAGCTTGAGAATCTCGGCGTCCTTGGGAACACTCTCATCCAGGCCGAAGAGCAGGTCCTTGATCTTGGCCTGAGTTCCGGAGCCGAACTTCTCGTCGATGTCGGGTCGGGCCAACCAGTGGTAGTCGTGGTAGCCGGGGGTGCGCCACAGCACGCCGACGTCGGACAGGTCGACCTTGCCCTCGTCGACGGTCGACTTCCACACCTGTTCGTTGACCGCTCCGGTCTCGAAGCTGCCGGAGGCGACGGCCTCGATCGTGGCGTCGTGGGAGCCGGAGAAGCCGGGCTTGCCCTTCAGGTCCTTCAGGTCCAACCCGGACTCGTCCATGAAGAAGTTCGGCATCAGCCGCCCGGAGGTGGAGGTCTCGCTGCCGAACGTGAACGAGTGACCTGCCAGGGTGAGTAGACCCTTCTCGTCGTCGAATTGCTTGAGCCCCGCCGACTTGTTGGCGATGAAGAGCGAGTGGAAGTCGGCATCGATGTCGCGCTGGGCGATCGCCACCGCGCCGGGGACCCGGGCGGTCGCCTGCACGCCGGTCAGGCCACCCATCCAGGACAGGTAGATGTCGCCGAGCTCGAAGCCGCGGACGACGGCGGGATACTCGGTCAGTGGCTTGTAGGCCACCTTCTGGCCGAGCGCATCGGAGAAGCGATCGGCGACGCCGCCGTAGAGGCGGGTCAACAGCTCCGGGTCCTGGTCGGGGATCGCCGAGATCGACAGCGTGCCGGCTCCGCCCGATCCCCCCGGTGAGCCGCCGCTACCGCAGCCGGTGAGCACGAGAGCGCCCCCGGCGCCCAACAGGAATCCCCGGCGACTCGGCGTCCACAGCGGGGCAGGGCGGCCGGAGGTCAGGTGTGGGTTCATCGGTTGCCTTCCTTGAGGAACGGAGGGGGTGCACCTTGGGCGCGGGGGCTCGGCTCGGAGTTTAGGACGAGGAGACCAGTTCCCTGGTCCGGTCCGGGGTCCGGCCCACCATGAAGGCGACGACCGCCACCGATAGGAAGGGCGCCGCCGAGGTGCTGTTGCCGTCGAGGATCGGGTCGCTGAACCCCAGTTGGGCGTAGAGCGAGATGGCGGCAAGTACCCCGAGTGCTCCAGCGACCTGCACGGCCTTGTCCATCGCGGTGCTCACCCCGACCACGAGCAGGATGCCGGCCACGAGCAGGACCAGGGATCCGAGCGGGTTGTAGGGCCGAAGGAGATCGACGGGTCGCTGGAGCCGATGGCGGGGCCGGTGGCGGCCAGGGGGTCGCCGAGCGAGCGTAGGGCCGAGATGCCGCCGACGAGGATGGCCACAATGCCCCAGACCTGGCCGAGCAATCGGGCGGGCGTGGTCCCGGCCCGGACACCGTCGGTGGCCAGGAACAGCCCGGAGGCGGCGAAGAGCAGCACGCCGTGGGCACCGATCATCAACCAGTACGACCACGGCCACTCGCCGGGCGCGTAGGCGACCGACAACCCGATCGTGATCGACTCGGCGATGCCGAGCAGCGCGGCGACGCGCACGTACGTGCCGGTCAGCAACATCACGGCGAGCGCGGTCTCGACGATCAGCACGATCCAGCCGAAGACCGGCATCCCCAGCAGGATCGCGTGCTCGACGAGCCAACTGAAGGGCGGGAGGACCGGGTTGTCCACCGCGTAG
>JBBSVL010000179.1:0-5945 GCA_038233595.1 Propionibacteriales bacterium
CAACAGCAACGGGCTGGACAACGCCTGGACCTACCCGATGGGGCTGACCACCCCGGGCGCGACGGTGGCGATGCAGGCGCGGCGCTACCTGCACGAGTACGGCGCGAGCTCGGAGGACTTCGGGCGGGTTGCCGTCGCCGACCGGCGGCACGCGGCGAACAACCCGGACGCCTTCTTCCACGGCAGGCCGATCACGCTGGCCGACCACCAGGCCTCGCGAATGATCGCCGACCCGCTGCGCCTGCTGGACTGCTGCCAGGAGAGCGACGGCGCGGTGGCGCTGGTCGTGGTCTCGGCGGAACGGGCCCGTGACCTGGCCCGGCCGCCGGCGTACATCTCGGCGGCCGCGCAGGGGAGCGCCCCCGACCAGTTCGTGATGACGTCCTACTACCGCGCCGACATCGGGGTGCCGGAGATGGGTGTGGTCGGGCGCGAGCTGTGGCGGCAGTCCGGTCTGGGGCCCGACGACATCGCGACCGCGGTGCTCTACGACCACTTCACGCCGTACGTGCTGATGCAGCTGGAGGAGCTCGGGTTCTGCGGCCGCGGGGAGGCGCCCGGCTTCATCGCGGAAGGCGCGATCGAGATCGGTGGCCGGCTGCCGCTCAACACGCACGGCGGCCAGCTCGGTGAGGCCTACATCCACGGGATGAACGGGATCGCCGAGGGAGTGCGCCAGATACGGGGTACGTCGGTCAACCAGGTGCCTGCCGCTGCACACGCCTTGGTGACCGCGGGGACGGGCGTACCGACGAGTGGCCTTATCCTTTCGCGGTGACCCGGGCTCTGCCGCTGCTGCTCATCCTGCTGGCCCTCGTGGCTCTCGGAGTGGCGCTCAGCCTGCTCCGGAGGGTGCCCGCGGGACAGGCGGGTGTCGTCGAGCGACTGTCGAGACACCACCGCACGCTGCGGTCGGGCCTGCACTTCCTCCTTCCCGGGGACACGATCCGCCGGGTCGACCTCGGTGAGCAGCTGATCCGGCTCCCCGCCGTGCCGCTGGTGTCCAGGGACAGGCAGGCGCTGCTGGCCGAGGCCGACCTCTCCTACCGCGTGGTCGACCCGCGAGCGGCGAGCTACGAGATCGGCGACTACGCGCTGGGCGTCGAGCAGACGCTCCGTGGTGTGCTGCGGAACCAGGCCGACACGATTGACGCCGAGATGCTGCTGGACGGCGGCCCACAGGTGGCCGAACGCTTCCGGCAGGTGCTCGACGATGCAGTCGCGAAGTGGGGGATCAAGACCATCCGGCTCGACGTGACGGTGCAGCCAGGCCGGGACCGGTAGGTCTCCCGGGCTACTCGGCCCGGGTCATCAGCCTTTCGGCGAAGAACCTCAGCACCGCGTCGACGGCCTTCTGCTGGCGGTGCGCGGTGAGGGTGGAGTGCTTCCGGCCCTCGAGCTCGACCCGGATGAGCTTGTCGCCGATGGCGTCGGACAGGGTGTCGAAGCGGGTGCCGGTGGCGAGGTCGTTGCGGTAGCGCAGGCCGAGCACGGCGCAGCCGGACGCCGCACGCTGCTTGACGACCTCGAGGTCGGCAGGGCTCAGGTTCAGGTCGGCCCCGCGGGACCTGCCGATCGCGAACGGTGCCGAGGGCTGGGCCACCACCGGCGCGGCCACCGAGTCGTCGACCATCATCGCCAGCGCGAACCCACCCGTGAAGCACATCCCCAGTGCGCCGACTCCTGGCCCACCCAGCTCTGCGTGCAGCTCCCGCGCCAGGCCGCGCAGCCAGCCGGCGAGCGGAGCAGTGACCCCGGTGGCCAGCTTGGTGAACTCGTGGCTCACGCACACCTGGCGCATCGCCGACGCGGTCGACGCGGCGGTCATCTTGCGCTCCGGTGTGCCGAAGAGGTGCGGCATCACCACGGTGTATCCCGCCGCGACCAGCTCCTCGCCGAAACCGATGACGTCCGGGGTCATTCCCGGGATCTCGTGGATCATCACCACCCCGGGGCCGCTGCCCTTGCGGTACGTCGGATGCGTCACGCCGTCGGCGGTGTGCACGCCCTTTGCCCAGCTGTCGAGAAGGCTCATGCGGGGCCCCCGGCGAAACGGGAGCGCAGCGAGTGTTTTGTTGGGGTGCTCATGCGCCTGATCCTGCCAGTAGCTGCATCAGGCCCGGGTCAGCACGCAGTCGGACAGCACCGGAGACCCGGCCCGCTCACCGGGGCCGCCGATCGTGGCGTCGGTGATGATCCGTTCACCCTCGTCCCAGGCGCGCACCCGGATCGTCTCGCCGGGGATCACCACGCCCGCGAACCGTGCCGTGAAACCGCGCACCGCAGCCGCGTCGCCGCCCAGCAGTGCGTCGGTGACGGTACGCAGCACGATGCCGTATGAGCAGAGCCCGTGCAGGATCGGCGCGGGGAAGCCCGCCGCCTTCGCGAACCCGGGGTCGGCGTGCAGCGGGTTGCGGTCGCCACAGAGCCGGTAGAGCAGCGCCTGCTGCGGCGTCACGTCGTACGACGTGTCCGCGTCGGGATCTCGGCCGGGCAGCTCGACCTTGCTGGACGGGCCGCGGTCGCCCCCCCAGCCACCTTCGCCACGCACGAAGATCGACGAACGGGTGGTCCAGAGCTGCCGGCCCTTGTCCGGGCCGTCGTCGGCCGTGGTCACGCCCTCCTGCACGATCACCGCGGCCTTGCCCTTGTCCCAGACGTCGGTGATCCGGGTGCGGACGGTAGCGGAGCCGCACGTCGGGATCGGGCCGGCCAGCTCGATCTCCTGGCTGCCGTGCAGCACCTGGGACAGGGTGATGTCACACCCGGGCAGGTCCAACGGGGGAGCGGCGGTCATCTGGAAGGTCGGCGAGACGATGCCGAAGGACGGCAGCACCTGGAGCCGGTCGTCGTCGAGGGTGTAGCGCAGCGCCTCCGGGGACAGGTTGTCCCCTGGGCCCGAGCCGGCGCCGAGCGCAAGGTGGTAGAGCAGGACGTCGGACCGGGTCCAGGAGAAGGAGACCTCCGGCAGCTCGGCTCCGATGGCGAGGTCCGGGTCGATGGGCATCAGGCGGACTCCGTCCGGTGGTTTCGTGACGGTTGCTGCGCAACCTCCTCGACCGGCGTGCCGGCGATGTCCTGCGCCGCAAGGTAGCCGAAGACCATGGCCGGCCCGATCGTGGCGCCGGGGCCCGCGTAGGTGTGGCCCATCACCGCCGACGAGGCGTTGCCGGCGGCGTACAGCCCGGCGATCACGGAGCCGTCTGGCCGCAGCACCCGGGCGCGTTCGTCGGTGAGCAGGCCGCCCTTGGTGCCCAGGTCGCCGGGCACGATCTTGACCGCGTAGAAGGGACCCTGCGAGATCGGCCCGAGCGACGGGTTCGGCTTCACCGTCGGGTCGCTGTAGTACCTGTCGTAGGCGCTCTCGCCACGATGGAAGTCGGCGTCGACCCCGGTCCCGGCGAAGCCGTTGAAGCGCTGCACGCTGGCCTCGAGTGCGCCGGCGGGTGCGCCGATCGAAGCGGCGAGCGCGGTCAGCGACTCGGTCTTGTGGATGGCCCCGTCCCGGTACCACCGGCCGGGGATCGGCTGGCGTGGCCCGAGCCCGATGAACAGGTAGCGGTTGCGGTAGCGCTGGTCGAACACCAGCCAGGCCGGGACGTGGGAGACCCCGGTCGCCTCGCCCGCCTGGATCGCGTGCACCGCCTCGACGTAGGGCAATGCCTCGTTCATGAAGCGCCTACCCGCACCGTTCACGATCATCGACCCCGGCAGGTTGCGCTCGGACAACGCGAACCACGGGCCGCGTGGCAGCGGGATCGTGGGACCCCACCAGGCGTCGTCCATCAGCGCGGTGTCCGCGCCGACGGCGATGCCGGCCTTGATGCCGCCCCCGGTGTTGGTCGGTGCTCCGGTGGTCCACTCGGTGCTGACGTGGGCCGGCTGGTGCTTCTGCCGCAGCTCGAGGTCGTGCTCGAAACCCCCGCTGCCGAGAATCACGCCGCGGCTCGCCCGCACGTCGAACGGCTCGCCGTTGCGACGTCCCTGCACCCCGACGACGCGTCCGTCCTCGAGCACCAGCCCGGTCAGCTCGGCGCCGTACCAGACGGGTACGGCGGCGTCGACCAGGCCCTGCCGCAGGCCGATCGCGAGGGCGTTGCCCATGGCGTGCATCTTGCGCTTGCGCACCATCGCCACGAGCCGGCGCAGGGCGACCTTGAGCCCGGTCACAGGACCCCTGAAGGTGCGCATGCCCAGGCTCAACCACCGGTAGTCGGCCTGGGTGACGATCAGGTTGGCCGGCGCTTTGGAGTACGGCGGGTGCAGCCGGTCGAGTTCGTCGCCGAGGAAGCGGGCGTCCAGCGGGACCGGCTCGACGCTGCGCCCGGCCACCCGTCCGCCGGGTGCTTCGGGCAGGTAGTCGGAGTAGTCGGTGACCCAGGCGAAGCGCACCGGCGTGTGGTCACGGACGAACTCCATCACCTCGGGTCCCCGGTCGATGTAGGTGTCGCGCCTGATCTTGCTGGCACCGTCGCCGACGATCGAGTCGAGATAGGTCTTCGCCGCCTCGGGGGTGTCCTGCTGGCCGGCTGCCCGTAAGGCGTAGTTGCCGGGGATCCAGACCCCGCCCCCGGACCGCGCAGTGGAGCCACCGAAGTACTGGCTCTTCTCGATCAGCACGGTGGACAGACCCCGGTGCGCAGCCGCCAGCGCGGCCGTCATCCCGGCGCCACCGGCGCCGACCACGACCACGTCGTAGGAGTCCTCGACAACGTCCGTCATGGCGCAAAACTGTAACAGGTTCTAGTGAGGCGCCTGTCGAGCGCCGAAGTCGTCGAAAGGACGTCCCGATGCGCAGGCATGAACTAGGCTGAAAGGGACATTGACGACAAAAAGGCTACTGTGCGCTCCTACCTCTTCCGGAAGGCCATCGGTGTCGTCGTCCTCGGGTCGGCGGGAGCGGCTGCTGCCCTGCTCTGGTTCGCGATCGCCTCGGGTGACCCGGCCCCGGCCCAGGCACCGTCCGAGGGCGTCCTTTTCGGAGCGTGGCGGGTCATCTACGACACCCAGGCACCGGCGCGACGAGTGATGCTGATCGCCGCAGCGATGGCCGTTCTGTTCGCGGTCGGGCTTGCCGTCCTCGAAAGAGTCATCGCGACAAGGTCGCGCCGGTCCATCAACGTCCGGGCAAACCATCCGCTCGCGCCGAGGATGGTGATGGCGGCGACCCAAGGTGTCTTCGCCGGGCCCGTCACGGTGACCGTGTTGATCCCCGCGCACAACGAGGAAGTCTCCCTGGCGCAGACCGTGGCCTCCCTGCTCTCACAGTCGCACCGTCCCGAACGCGTCGTCGTCGTCGCGGACAACTGCACGGACTCGACGGTCTCGGTCGCGCGGAGGGTGGGGGCCGAGGTCTTCGAGTCGGTGGGAAACACCAAGAAGAAGGCCGGCGCACTGAACCAGGCCCTCCAGGAGATGCTTCCACACCAGGGGGACAACGAGGTCGTCATGGTGATGGACGCCGACACGACACTTGACCCCGGTTTCCTCGAGGGCGCGGTCCGCCGGTTCACCGCTGACCGTGCCTTGATGGCGGTCGGCGGGTTGTTCTACGGGGACGAGAACGGTGGCGTTCTGGGACAGTTCCAGCGCAACGAGTACCTCCGGTATGCGCGGGACATGCGTCGCCGCCGGGGTCGTGTCTTCATCCTCACCGGCACGGCTTCGATGTTCCGGCCGGTCGCCCTCCGCACGGTGGCGGCGAGTCGCGGCAGGTCGATTCCCGGGGTCCGCGGCGACGTGTATGACACCGCCGCCCTGACCGAGGACAACGAGGTGACCATTGCGCTGAAGACTCTCGGCGGTCTGATGATCTCCCCCGCCGAGTGCTCGGTCGTCACCGAGGTGATGCCCACCTGGCCGGCGCTCTGGTCGCAGCGGCTGCGCTGGCAGCGGGGTGCCGTGGAGAACCTCGGTGCCTACGGCCTCACGCCGCAGACCTTCCG
>JBBSVL010000180.1:0-5915 GCA_038233595.1 Propionibacteriales bacterium
CATCACCGCGGGCATCGTGGGTCTCGCCCTGGTGATGCTCTACTGTCTGCTCTACTACCGCGGGCTCGGCCTGGTAGTGGTGACCTCGCTGGTCGTGGCGGGCCTGGTCACCTATGCGATGGTGCTGGTGCTCTCCAAGACGGCCGGGTTCACCCTGAGTCTGCCCGGCATCGCGGGCCTGATCGTCGCGGTGGGTATCACCGCCGACTCCTTCATCGTCTACTTCGAGCGAATACGTGACGAGATGCGCGCCGGGAAGTCGATGCGGGTGGCGGTCGAGCTCGGGTGGGCGCGCGCCAAGCACACGTGTCTGGCTGCTGACGGCGTGTCCCTGCTCGCCGCCCTGGTGCTCTACATCTTCACCATCGGAGAGGTCAGGGGCTTCGCGTTCACGCTCGGCGTCAGCACGGTGATCGACCTGGTGGTCTTCTTCTTCTTCACCAAGCCGATGATGACAAGCCTGGCGCGGGTGCGGTTCTTCAACTCCGGCACGCGCTACTCCGGTCTCTCCCGCGAGACGCTGGGCATCGACGGACCGCCCCGGAACACTGTGGCAGGAGGGAACGCCTGATGGGCAAGTTCTCACGTCTGGGCAACGACCTCTACGACGGCGACGTCTCGGTCGACTTCGTCGGTCGCAAGTGGCTCTGGTACTCCATCTCCGCACTGATCGTGCTCCTGGCCATCGGCGGTCTGGTCTTCAGGGGCCTCAACCTCGGCATCGAGTTCAAGGGGGGCAACGAGTACACGGTCCCGGTCACCAGTGCGCAGCTGAACCAGAACACGGTCGCCGAGCTCCAGCGGGTCGTGGCGGCCAGCGGGATTCCGGGGGCATCGTCACCAGTCGCCAACACCGCCGGCTCCAAGTCGATCAAGGTGCGCACCGAGGATGTGAAGTCCTCCGACTCCAAGACCCTGGTCTCGCTGATGGCCAAGGTCGTGGGCGACTCGCCGAACCAGGTCTCCCAGAAGGACATCGGACCCAGCCTCGGCAAGCAGGTCACCCAGGCGGCCGCCACCGGCCTGGTCGTGTTCATCATCTTGGTGATGCTGCTGATCTGGGCCTACTTCCGGGAGTGGAAGATGTCGGTGGCCGCCGTGGTGGCCCTGGCCCACGACCTGGTGATCACGATCGGCGTCTACGCCCTCTCGGGTTTCGAGGTAACCCCGGCGACGGTCACCGGTCTGCTCACGATCCTCGGTTTCTCGCTCTACGACACCGTCGTGGTCTTCGACAAGGTCCGGGAGAACACCAAGAACCTCCGCACGAAGAAGACGACCTACGCTGTGGAGGCGAACCTGGCGGTGAACCAGACCCTGGTTCGATCGCTCAACACCTCGATCGTGGCCCTGCTGCCGGTCGGCGCGATCCTCTACGTCGGCGTGAACACCCTCGGTTCGGGGGCGCTGAAGGATCTCGCGCTGGCGTTGTTCGTCGGTATGGCTGCCGGTGCCTACTCCTCGATCTTCATCGCCAGTCCGCTGCTGGTCCAGCTGAAGTCCAGAGAGGCATCGGTCACCGACGCCGAGCGCCGGGCCAAGGCTCGCGCGCGGCGTGAGGCGGACCGCTACTCCAGCGTTCCGGTCTTCGCCGACGGCATGCCCGTCCAGGACGAGCCGCAGGAGCCGTCCACGGCGGACACGCCCGGCGCCCGCTACCGGGCGGGTGCCGACGAGGAGCCGGTGCCTGTCCGGCCCGTGGTTCGTCGGCCCGAGGCGACCGGCTCCGGCCGCGTCGTTCCGCAGCCGAAGTCGCCGGTCACCGAGTCCGGTTCGGCCGGTCGCAACCAGCCGAGCCGGCGACCCCGGTCCAAGCGCGGGAAGAGATGACGCAAGGGGCCGCGCCCGCCCATCTCGAGGAGCTCATCGACGCGCACATCCGCGACGTACCGGACTTCCCGAAGCCAGGGGTGCTGTTCAAGGACATCACCCCGTTGCTGGCCGACCACGAGGCCTTCTCGGCGGTCGTGGCCGCGCTGGCGGACCTCGGACGCGACGCGACCGGCGAGGTCGTGGTCGACAAGGTGGTCGGCATGGAGGCTCGGGGTTTCATCTTCGCGGCACCGGTGGCGCTCGCTCTGGGCCGCGGGTTCGTACCCGTCCGCAAGCCAGGGAAGCTGCCCTGGTCGACGCGGTCGGTGTCCTACGAGCTGGAGTACGGCGCGGAGACCCTCGAGATCCATACCGACGCCATCGCCCAGGGTGACCGGGTGCTTCTCGTCGACGACGTGCTCGCCACCGGCGGCACTGCTCGGGCCACGGTCGACCTGGTCGAGGGGTGCGGCGGCACCGTGCACGCGTTGGGCGTGCTGATGGAGCTGTCCTTCCTGCCCGGTCAGCAGACCCTGGGCGACGTAGCCTTCACCGCGCTGCGCACGGTCTGAGCCTGCGCCTCGGGTCTGCGCGGCTGTCGGGAGGACCGTAGACTCCGTGCATAGGTGAGGAGGCCCATGGCTCAGGAGCGGGTGCCCGAGGCAGGCCCGGCGTCGGTCGGCTCCGCCGTCGCGCCCGAGCCCGACGGCGCCATGGTCACCAGCTCGACGCCGCCGCCGGTCGGCGGACTGTCGGTGCGGGCCCGGCTGGCCCGGCTCGGCACCAGGAGCAGCCAGACCGGCAACCCCGTCCTGGAGCCGCTGTTCCGCGCCGTACGCGCCAACCACCCGAAGGCCGACCTTGCCCTGCTCGAACGCGCCTACCTGACCGCCGATCGGCTGCACCAGAGCCAGGTACGCCGCAGCGGCGATGCGTTCATCACCCACCCGCTCGCCGTGACCACCATCCTGGCCGACATCGGGATGACCGAGCCCACCCTGGTCGCCTCCTTGCTGCACGACACCGTCGAGGACACGCCGTACACCCTCGACCAGCTGCGCGCGGAGTTCGGCGCCGAGGTCGCCCAGCTGGTCGACGGCGTCACCAAGCTCGACAAGGTCAAGTACGGCGACACTGCCCAGTCGGAGACCATCCGCAAGATGATCGTGGCGATGAGCCGCGACATCCGGGTCCTCGTGATCAAGCTCGCCGACCGGTTGCACAACATGCGCACGCTGCGTTACCTCAAGCAGGAGACCCAGGACCGCAAGGCGCGGGAGACCCTGGAGATATTTGCGCCGCTGGCTCACCGGCTCGGTATGAACACCTTGAAGTGGGAGCTGGAGGACCTCGCGTTCGCGACCCTGCACCCCAAGATCTACGACGAGATCGTCCGGCTGGTGGCCGACCGGGCGCCCTCGCGCGACCAGTTCCTGGCCGAGGTCGTTGCCAGGGTGGAGTCTGACCTCAAGGACGCCAAGATCAAGGCGACGGTCACCGGACGGCCCAAGCACTACTACTCGATCTACCAGAAGATGATCCACGGCGGCCGGGAGTTCACCGACATCTACGACCTGGTCGGCATCCGGATCCTGGTCGAGGACTCGGCTGCCTGCTACGCCGTGATGGGTGTGCTGCACAACCGCTGGACCCCGCTCCAGAACCGCTTCAAGGACTACGTCGCGCTGCCGAAGTTCAACCTCTACCAGTCGCTGCACACCACAGTGATGGGGCCTGAGGGCAAACCGGTGGAGATGCAGATCCGGTCCTGGTCGATGCACCGCACCGCGGAGTACGGTGTCGCCGCCCACTGGAAGTACAAGCAGGACGTCCGCTCGGGTGTGGAGACGGACCGGCAGGTCGCCGAGGCGGACATGCCGTGGGTGCGGCAGCTGGTCGACTTCCAGAACGAGTTCGGCGACGCGGGGGAGTTCCTCGACTCGCTGCGCTACGAGATCAACACCGCGCAGGTCTACGTGTTCACCCCGCGTGGGGACGTCGTACAGCTGCCGGCGGGCGCGACCTCGGTCGACTTCGCCTACGCGATCCACACCGAGGTCGGCCATCACACCATCGGTGCGCGGGTCAACGGGCGGTTGGTTCCGCTGGAGTCGACCCTGGACAACGGTGACGTGGTCGAGGTGTTCACGTCGAGGTCTCCGAACGCCGCACCCAGCCGCGACTGGTTGGGCTTCGTGCAGTCGCCGCGCGCGCGCAGCAAGATCCGGCACTGGTTCACCAAGGAGCGCAGGGACGAGGCGATCGACCAGGGCAAGGACCAGATCGCCAAGCTGCTGCGCAAGGAGGGGGTCCCGCTCAAACGAGTGATGACCCATGACTCACTCACCCAGGTGGCCCACGACCTGCACCTGGCCGACGTCGAGGCGCTCTACGCCTCGGTCGGTGAGAACAACCTCGGCGCGCAGACCGTCGTACGCAAGGTGATCGAGGTGTACGGCGGGGCGCCCGGCGCCGAGGAGGACCTCGCGGAGGCCACGACGATCCCGTTCGGGCGCCGCGCGAAGCCTGCCGAGGCCACGGGTGTCCTGGTCAAGGGCCTCACCGATGTGCTGGTCAAGCTGGCCCGGTGCTGCACCCCGGTTCCCGGCGACCAGATCATCGGCTTCGTCACCAAGACCGCCGGCATCTCGGTGCACAGGTCCGACTGCACCAACGCCGGCGACCTGCTCGGTCAGCCCGAACGACTGGTCGAGGTGGAGTGGGCGCCGACCTCGTCTTCGACGTTCCTGGTGCAGATCATGGTGGAGGCACTGGACCGGGCCCGGCTGCTCTCGGACATCACGATGGTGCTCTCCGACCAGCACGTGAACATCCTGTCCGCCTCGCTCTCCACCACCCGCGACCGGGTGGCCAAGAGCCGGTTCAGCTTCGAGATGGGCGACCCCAAGCACCTCGGTGCGCTGCTGAAACACGTACGCACCGTCGACGGGGTGTTCGACGCCTACCGGGTCACCCAGTAGTCCGCCTCAGCCGAAGTCGGCCGCGGTACGACGCGCGATGTCTAGGAACGACTGCCGAGAGGCGAGGTTGTCCTCGAGCTGCTTGACCCGTTTGGCGTCGCCGTGTTCGCGGGCCGCTGCCAGGTCGGACTCGGTCTCGGCGATGGTCTTCTCCAGCTTGGAGATCATGTCGTCGGCACGCGCCGACTTCTCCGGGTCGGTCCTGCTCCACTTTGCGTCCTCGACTCCGCGGATCGCCTGCTCGACCTTGTGGATCCGGGCCTCCAGGTCCTTCATCCGGTTGCGGGGCACCTTGCCGGCCGCCTCCCAGCGCTCGGCGAGGTCACGGAAGGCGCGCTTGGCCTTGGCCAGGTCGGTGACCGGGAGCAGCGCCTCGGCCTCGACCAGCAGGGCGTCCTTCTTCTCGGCGTTGGCCTCGAACTCGGCGTCCTGGGCTGCCATCGCGGCGTCCCGGGCGCCGAAGAACTGGTCCTGGGCGCCCCGGAAGCGCTTCCAGAGTGCGTCGTCCTCCGACTTCGCAGCAGGGCCGGCTTCCTTCCAGCGGGTCATCAGGTCGCGGTACTTGCCGGCCGTCGGTCCCCACTCGGTGGAGGTCGTCAGCTCCTCGGCTTCCCTGATCAGCCGCTCCTTGGCCGACTTCGCCGTACCGCGCTGCTCGTCGAGCTCGGAGAAGTGCGCCTTGCGGGCGCGGGTGTACGACGTACGGGCCGAGGAGAACCGGCGCCAGAGTGCGTCGTCCGTGGCGCGGTCCAGCCGCGCGAGCCCCTTCCACTCCTCCAGCAGGTCGCGGAGCCGGTTGGCACCGTTGCGCCAGTCGCGGCCGTTGCCGAGCTTCTCAGCCGCGCCGACGATCTGCTCCTTGCGCTGGCGGGACTCCTCGGTCTTCCTGGCGCGCTCGTCGCGGCGGGCGGCTCGTTGTTCCGCGAGCAACGGGCCGAGCGCGTCGAGCCGCGCGAGCAGCGAAGCCAGGTCGCCGACCGCCTTGGCCTCGGTGACCTCGTTGCGGACCTTGGCGACCGAGCCCTTGGCTTCCTCGGGGGACAGGGCGTTGGCCTGCACGCGCTTCTCGAGCAGATCGACCTCGAAGACCAGCGCATCGAAGCGTCGGGCGAAGAAGGCCAG
>JBBSVL010000181.1:0-5909 GCA_038233595.1 Propionibacteriales bacterium
CGTGGCCGGTGTCACGTCGTGGTCGCGGATGATCTGCTCCACCTCGCGGGCCATCGCCACGTTGTCGGGGTAGGGCATCCCGTGGCTGATGATCGTGCTCTCCAGAGCGACCACCGGGCGGCCCTCCGCCAGCGCATCGCTGACCTCGTCGGTCGGTCGCAGCATCGGGTGGGTCACTGGGGTCTCCGGGGTTCGTGGGGGGCGGCGAGCACAGCGCGGATCAGCTCGTCGGAGAGGTCTGGGCGGACCGTGCTGGCCGACTGCACGGTCAGGATCGCAGCGGCCGCCCCGACGTACGCCGCCCGGGTCAGGTCGGCGCCTCGGTGCAGGGCGTGCACGTAGGCCGCCAGCATCGCGTCGCCCGCACCGGTCACGTCGACCGCGTCGACCCGGGGCAGCACCACCCGCACGGGCTCGGCGTCGCGGCGGAACAGGGTGCTGCCCCGCTCGCCTTCGCGCAGCCAGACCACCTCGACGCCTGCGTGGTGCAACCGGTCCGCCGCAGACGCCGGGTCCACCTCTCCGGTGAGCGCGACCAGCTCGTCGAGGTTCGGAGTCACCGTATGCACACGGCACTCGGCCAACAGCTCCGCGACCATCCGTGCCTTGGGGGCGCTGACCGGGTCGAGGACGACGGGGACGCCGGCGTCGGTGGCGCAGGCCAGCGCGTGCCGCAAGGTCTCGCGGGACAGGTTGCCGTCGAGCACCAGCCAGTGGGCCTCGGCGATCCAGCGTGACTCGACGTGCTCGGGACCGATCGCTGTCGTCGCTGCCATGTCGGCGACCCCCGCGACCAGGCTGCCGTCGGCGTCAAGGATGGCGGTGTAGCTGCCGGTAGGCCCCGACCACGGCACCTCGAGGGTCTCCACCCCGGCTGCCTGGGTGCGTTCGAGCAGCTCGACGCCGGCCGGGTCGTCACCGACGGCCAGCACCAGTCGGGTCGGCGTACCCAGCCGGGCGAGGTTCTCCGCGACGTTGCGTCCCACGCCGCCCGGCGTACCCGAGCGGCTGCCGGGGTTGCTGGTGTGCAGCTGCACGGTCGAGTGGCTGCGGGCAAGCAGGTCCAGGTTCGCGCCGCCGACCACCAGGACACTCACCATCCGGACTATGGCAGAGGCGGTGGTCGAGCAGGGCGCCCTGGCGTCGACTGAGACGGTGGTCGAGCAGGGCGCCCTGGCGTCGACTGAGACGGTGGTCGAGCAGGGCGCCCTGGCGCCCGACGTCGAGACTCAGATCTTGCGCAGCACGGCGGTGACCTTGCCCAGAATCGTGGCGTGGGTGCCGTCGATCGGGTCGTAGGCCTCGTTGTGCGGGAGCAGCCAGACCTTGCCGTCCTTGCGCTGGAACGTCTTGACCGTCGCCTCGCCGTCGATCAGGGCGGCCACGATCTCGCCGTTGTTCGCCGTCTGCTCCTGCCGGATCACCACGTAGTCGCCGTCGCAGATCGCGGCATCGACCATGGAGTCGCCGGAGACCTGGAGCAGGAACAGAGTGCCCTCACCGACCAGCGACTGTGGCAGCGGGAAGATCTCCTCGACGTGCTCCGTTGCCAGGATCGGGCCGCCGGCCGCGATCCGGCCGACCATCGGAACGTAGCTGGCGGCAGGCACGACGTCGCCGACACCGGTCGGGTCGACCCCGTTGTCATCAGCGGAGCTGAGCGCGCGGCGCGCGGCCATCAGCTCGGGGATGAACACCTCGAGCGCACGGGGCCGGTTCGGGTCGCGGCGGATGAAGCCCTTGGCCTCCAGCTCGCGCAGCTGGTAGGCCACCGAGGATGAGGAGGCCAGCCCGACGTGTGCGCCGATCTCCCGGATGCTGGGTGGGTAGCCGAGCTTCTCGATCGACTCCTTGAGGAAGCCGAGGATGCCCTGCTGACGCTTGGTCAGCCCGGTGCTGTCCGGCGGGGCGTCGGGGAGCTCGCTGACCGTGGACTTGTTCTTGCCGGATCTGGTGCTGCCGCTTCGGGCCATGGCGGATGCCTCTCGTGGGCGAGTGGTGCGTGTGCACCCACGGTAGGACAGATCGGCGCCCGGTTCAAACATTTGTTCGAAAGCGTGTCGCGGAGCGGAGGGGAACTGAGCGAAGGCCACGGCATGGGTCAGCGTCATCCCGGCATCGTCGGGTCGAAGAGCCGCACGGTGTAGCTGTACGACGAGGTGCGCCCGCCTCTGATGCCGCTGACGGTGACCCCGTAGGCCGCCGCGGCGACGCCGTGCGCCGCCGGTGGTGGCGTCCTCAGGTCCCAGACCAGGGTGTTGTCGGCGTACCCGGTGGCCACGGGGCGTCTGGTCAGCGGAAGCGACCTGCCGCCCGGGCCGGTCACCCGGACGCGTGCGCCGGCGAAGCTGGCTCCGGTGCTGCTGGAGAGCGACCAGCGTCCAGCGGGCTCCAGCGGCGAGGGGAACCAGCCGGCGCTGGGCCACGCGTAGTACCTCTGCGCCGGTGCCTGGGCGTTGTCGTCGCCGAACGTGAACACGTAGAGGTCGTTGCCGAACCAGCTGCCCGCCGCGTTGCCACTGCCCATCGTGGTGGCTTCGGGGCGCAGCACCCAGCGCCGATGACCCACGACAGTGTTGCCCGCGCCTTCGTCGTCGAGGTAGAGCGCGGCGAGCCGCGCCGCGGTCGGGGTCGCCGTGCTGATCGCGATGTTCGACCTCCCGGCCGTGTCGTGCCCGGTCCGGGTCCAGCATCTCCAGCTGCGGGGCGGGTCGTGGCTCAGCGATCTGTTCGCGGACATGATCAACGCGGAGCGGGCGGCCAGGTCGTCGTACTTCGGGACCAGCCTGATCGCGGACTCGCCCACCAGCCCGCGGGCGAAGTTGATCGCCTTCTCCGTGGCCCGCTGACCCGCGGCCGGGTGTGGAACGGCCGGCAGGCGTCGACCGAGCCGCCGCTGGGCGCCATCCGGCTGACTTCCGCGGGCAGCCAGCGGCCCAGGTAGGCCTGGCGTACGGCGGCCCGCGAGCCGGTGTTCACCACGTTCGGGTCGGTGTGACCCGCTGCCTCGGACTGGGCCGGGGCCAGGGTGAGCAGCAGGGTTCCGCAGGCGAGCGCGATGCCGGCAAGCCGGGTCCGCGGAGTAGCAGGCATGGGTGAATTGTCGTCAATGTCCGACCAGCTCGTGGGCTTTCCGGGAAGTTGGCCGATATCGCTCGAACATTTGTTCGCTCCAGGGCTTGAAATCGCTCGAACACCTGATCTAGAGTCGTACGTGTGTTCGAGCGAGCGCCTGGTCGATCCGGCCGGCGGACAGTTCTTCGAGAACTGTCGGCGGAGATCGGTAGACAGGTGCTGGTGAAGACACAGATCGCAGATTCGACAGCTGGCGCGACCGCACGGGTCGCGGCTCCCCCCAGGAGGTCCACGATGAGCACGCTGAGCATTTCTCCCGCATTCACTTCCACGCAGCGCTCGGTCCGCACCGCGCCGAGTCGGCCGACCCGGCGGGCAGCCGCCCGGCTGACCCGGCGCGGTCGCGTGGCCCTGGTGCTCGGCTTCCTGGTGCTGGCCCTGGCTCTGATGACCGCCTTCGGTGCGCTGGCCACGGCCACCCACGAGTCCGGCACTCCCGAGCAGGTGCGGGTGGTGCAGATCGGTCCGGGCGACACGCTGTACGACATCGCCGGGCGGGTGGCCAGGCCCGGTCAGGTCCGCCAGATGGTGCACCACATCCAGGAGCTCAACTCGCTGTCGGGCTCCTCGCTCCAGGTCGGTCAGCAGCTCGCCGTTCCGCGAGGCTGACCCGATCCCCAGGTCATTCCGGCGACCTTCCTCGACCCGAGGCCGTCGGCATGGGTCGCAGGGGTGGGACCGATGCGCTCGGTCCCACCCCTGCGGTATTACCGGGCCCGCGCCGCGCCCTCGCTCAGCAGCAGCTGGGACAGCGTGTACGTCGCCATCACCACGGTCTCCAACGCGGAGCCCAGCGTGGGGGAAGCATCGGTGAGCACGAACTTCCGCAGCCCCAACGTGGTGTCGGAGACCAGGAAGAGAAGCGCCCCGGCACCGGTCAGCCGACGCGCGGTCACCGGCACGGTGTCGTCCAGCCGCAGCGCGTGGGCCGCCATTGCCGTGAGCAGGCCGCTGTAGCCGACGACCGCGAACCCGAGCACAGGGTCCTTCTCTGCTGCGCCCCACGCCAGCAGCGGCGTGCTCACTGCCCAGACGCCGAGCAGCGCCCTGGTCGCCGGGAGACTCAGCAGCGGCCGGGTCCGGTCGGCTCGGCGGGTGAAACCGGTGAGATAGGCCAGATGTGCCATCCCGAACGACCCTGCACCGGCGGCGAAGGCCGGGGTGCCGTGCGCAAGCAGGGCAACGTCACCGCCCCAGGAGAACCCCTGGGCGACCAGTGTTGCGCGGCGCAGGATCGAAGCTCGCGGTGAGGTGGCCAGCGACGCGGCCAGGGCCGGCATCAGCAGCGGCTTGGTCAGGAACCTGAGCCGGTGTGCACCCGCATGCGCCGAGCCGGCAAGGGCCGTGTCCAGCGTCGCCACTGCGGCGTACCCGAGCTTCCAGCCGTTGCTCGCCCCGAAGGTTCGTGGTGCAGATGGGGTCACGGGCAGAACGTAGCCGAAGCAGCCAGCCAGCCTCATCAGAGGCTGAAAGATTTCCGGCCGAAGGAATACGGCACAGTTGTATCGGTTTCAACCTTCCTGATATCAATTGCCGGTGAGTCGAATCACAGCACGGCGCCGAATCACGCGCCTCGCCGTGGGCGACAGCCGGGTTGCTCGTGAGGACGTCCTCGCAGTTGAAGAGCCGCTCGAGATCCGGGTGGGCGGACGGTCCCTGGCCATCACCATGCGGACGCCGGGACACGACGTAGACCTGGCCGCCGGCTTCTTGGTTTCCGAAGGTTTCATCTACCGAGGTGAACAGTTCGGCGCGGCCCGTTACTGTGCCGGTGCGACCGAGGAGGGCCTCAACACCTACAACGTCCTCGACGTCACGCTCGCTCCCGGGGTCCCGGCTCCCGATCCCAGCCTCGAACGGGCCTTCTTCACCACGAGTTCGTGTGGTCTGTGCGGCAAGGCCAGCATCGACGCCGTACGCACCAAGTCCATGCATGCGGTCGATGCAGATCCGCTTCGGATCGATCCGGAGCTGCTCGTCGCCCTCCCCGAGCGCCTGCGTGCCGAACAAGCCGTGTTCGACAAGACTGGCGGACTCCACGCGGCCGGACTCTTCGACGGTGTGAGCGGTGAGCTCCTGGTCCTGCGTGAGGACGTCGGCCGGCACAATGCCGTCGACAAGGTCGTGGGCTGGGCGCTCAAGGAAGATCGCTTGCCATTGCGCGGCACGGTGCTCGTGGTCTCGGGACGCTCCAGCTTCGAGCTGGCCCAGAAGGCGTCGATGGCCGGGATCCCGTTCCTGGCCTCGGTGTCCGCCTCCTCGTCGTTGGCCGCCGAGCTCGCCACCGAGCTGGGCATGACTCTGGTGGGCTTCTTGCGCGGAAATACCATGGTTATCTACGCCGGCGCCGACCGCATCGCCGACAGCGTCGTCAAAGGTAGTGCACCATGACTCGCAAACCGCCAGTTCGGGAAGTCAATGACGGCGATATCTCGGTCAGTCACCCGAGAACCTCGCGCCGGAGCCGGTTCCCGGTTCCTCGGACGCGAGCGTCGAACACGCGAACTGATCCAGATGACAAGGCTGTGGCATCGGGCAGCGCTCCGGTCCACAGCCAGGTCAAGTCCCGGAGTCAGCTCAGCTAGCGCGCGGCGCGCTTGCCGCCGCCCGAGTACCGGCCGGCAGGCCTTTCACCTTGCGGTCGGGTCGGATCACCACGCACCAGGGCCTGCATCCGGGCCGCCAGCACGATGGCCAGGAACATGCACGCGACGGCACCCACGCCGGCCAGCACCAGCAGCAGCCAGCCGCCCTGGCCCTGGCGGGCGTTGCGA
>JBBSVL010000182.1:0-5904 GCA_038233595.1 Propionibacteriales bacterium
ATGAGGACACCGGAGGCAGCAGCCCCATGGTTGGCAATATCAAGAGCGCTCTGATCGCTGGCGTGGTCGCGTTCGTGATCTACACCGCCATTGCACTACTCACCGGCGCCACCTTCGGCCCTGCGGTCGGCGTCGGACTGATCTTCCTCGTCGGCACGGCGGCCGTCACGTTCATCATCATCCTCGCTGTCCAGTTCACCAGAAGAGACAAGCCCGCTGCCTGACCCTGGGCGCGGAGCTTGCCTCGCTACTGGTCGTAGGCGTTGCGTCGATGTTCGGCCGCTCCTCGGCCATCGCGGCGCCTGGCGACGATAGGTTGGCTGCTGTGAAGGAGCCCCCCGAGCAGCCGATGACCCACGAGATCGGCAGGCGCACCTACATCGTGGCCGATGTCGACCCGCTCGACGTCGACGGTGTACGCACCGTGGCCGTCGGTACGGCGCTGTGGCTGATCGGTTTCGTGATGCTGCTGCCGTTCTACGGCCGGCTCGAGCAGGACGGCCACCTGTGGTGGTTGTGGACCTGTCTGACGGGCTTCGGCCTGGGCCTCACCGGCTGGGACTACTGCCGCCGGCGCCGCAAGGTCAGGCTCGAGGCGCAGGCCCGGCTCAGAAACGCTCGAAGTCGTCCTGGCTGATCGTGTCGAAGGTCGGGTCGGGCACCGGGACCGGCAGCTGCTTCTTGCGAAGCTGTGCCTCGGAGTGTGCGCCGCACCCATGGGTGAACGCGACGACGCGGGCGTCGTCGTTGGCGAACTCGTTGGCGCAGACACCGAAGACTGTTGACAACGGACCGGCCAGCCGGACCAGGAAGCCGCACGTGTAGCAGGGGTGGGGCGCCCCCTGCGCGATCTGCGCCTCGGGCCCGGAGTCGCCGTCGTACCACCGCTGGGTGGCAAGGTCACGGCCCTCCAGCGACAGCACCCGGGTGCGGCCGAGGCCCAGCTCGTCGGCCACCGCCTTCTCACCCTGGTCGAGCAGGTCGTCACCGGCGAGGTAGGCAGGAACCAGTCGCAGGTCGTCCTCGTCGGTGGGCAGGATGTCGCCCGGGGACAGGTCTCCGGGCTGGATCCGCTCGCGGTAGGGAACCCACGGGGGCGCGACGATCGCGGCGTCGCCGGGTAGCAGCACGATCTCGTCGACGGTGGCCGCCTCGCGCGCGTCGGCGTGTACGACGGTCACCGCCCAGCGCCAGCCGGGGTAGCCGTTCTGGGTGCACTCGAAGTACTGCGTGCCGACGTGGTCGCCCTCGGGCAGCAGATCCAGCGCCTCGCCGACGACCCCCTCTCCGACCTCCGCGACAAGTGCAGCCCGGGCTGCGGCAAGCGGGCCCGAGGTGTCCTCCGGGGAGGTTTCCGGGGAGGTTTCGTGGGCGGGGGTCCCGGCGCCGGACGCGCCGGGGTGGTCCATAGTGCTGATCACGCGGTGAGTGTACGGGAGTCGTCGTTCCTGCCCGACAGGTCGCCCGCACCAGCGGAGGTACGACGCCGGGCCGGTGGTCCTTGGCAGGATGGGCACGTGGACCCCGCGACCGCTCACCGCCCCGGGCCGGGGCAGGACGCACCCGAGGCGCCGACCGGACCCGGTCGGGGCCGGCGCGCGATCCGGGCCACGGGCAGGGGCATCGCCGCGACCGGACGGGCCGGCGGCAGGGGCGTCGCAGCCGGTCGTAAGGGTGTCGCCGCCAGCGGGCGGGCCAGCGGCCGCGCCGCGACGTACGCGCTGCGCAGGGCGCGCGCGGTCTCCCACGCCCAAGGAGCCGGGGGCACCGGGCTGGCGCGGATCATCGAGCTGCACGCGTTCAACGCGGCAGGTGACGCAGCGGTCACGGTCTCGCTGGTCGGCACGATTTTCTTCTCCGACCCCGGCGGGGCGCGTGGACCGGTTGCGCTGTTCCTCGGCCTGACCATGCTGCCCTTCGCGGTCGTCGCTCCCCTGATCGGGCCGTTCCTGGACCGCTTCTCGCACGGGCGGCGCTGGGCGATCGGCGCCACGTTCGCGATCCGCGGTCTGTGCTGCTTGGTGGCCGCCGACGCCATCGCCGGCAGGTCGGTGCTGCTGTACCCCGCTGTGCTGGGCTGTCTGGTCACTTCGAAGGCGTACGGCGTCGCACGCGCGGCCACCGTCCCCCGGCTGCTGCCCGACGACCTCACCCTGGTCAAGGCCAACAGCCGGATCTCACTGGCCGGGATCGTCGGGGCGGCGGTCTCCGGACCGCTCGCTGCCGGGGCGGCGTACTTCGGCGGCCAGTGGTCGATGCGCTACGCCTTCGTCGTTTTCGCCGCCGGCACCGTCCTGGCAATCCTGCTCCCCGCCCGCGCCGACTCCACCCAGGGCGAGGACCCGGTCACGATCACCGGCAGGGAGAGGCGGTTCCAGCTGCCCGGGACGATCGTGTTCGCACTGCGCTGCAACGCGGGACTCCGGATGCTCTCGGGCTTTCTCACCATGTACATGGCGTTCCTGCTCACCCAGCACCCGTTGCCGGGCTTCGAGGACAAGCGCACCATCCTGTTGGGCCTGGTCATCGGTGCCGTCGGTCTGGGCAACATCGTGGGCATCGGGCTCGGCAACCTGCTGCGCGTGGTCCAGCCCTCGATCGTGGTCATCGTCGTGCTGCTGGCGGACGCCGCGATGGCGCTGGTGTGCGCGGTGTTCTACGGCCTGTTGGTGGCGGTCCTCCTCGGCCTGACGGTGGGGACGGCCCAGGCATTGGGAAAGCTGTCCCTCGACGCGCTGATCCAGCGGGACGTGCCCGAACGGGTGCGCACCTCTGCCTTCGCCCGCTCCGAGACCCTGCTCCAGCTGTCCTGGGTGGTGGGCGGCTTCATCGGCATCGCGCTGCCGCTGATCCCGAGGCTGGGTCTGGGTGTGCTCTCCGGCCTGATGATCGGCTGGACGGTGTTCGTGCTGCTCCACCGTCCGCGGGCGGCAGCGGCCGCGTCCACAACGTGACCCGAACGTGACGCACCCGGGCCGGGCCCGATCAGCTACGAGTCAGGCTCACAAGGTTTACTTCATCTCGTGACCGCACCTCCAGCAGCAAACCCAGCGGGTTCCCCAGGATCCCCGGACCCCCGCCGTCGCACCAGCGCACGAAGGGTGAAGACCGCCTTCTGGGTGGGGCGTCTCGCGGCTCGGGCCTCCCGCAAGACAGGCCTCGGTGGCGGAGGGGTGATCGGCGGGCGCGTGCTGCTGGCGCTGGCCCCCGGGGCCCCCCACGAGCTGGCCCGCGGACGCAGCGCGATGCTGGTCAGCGGCACTAACGGCAAGACCACGACGACGGCGTACCTCACCGCAGCGATGCGCACCCTGGGGCCGGTCGACACCAACGCCGACGGCGCGAACACCCAGCCCGGCCTCGCGCAGGCCCTCGCCGCCGGCAGTGCACCGAGTCTGGTCCTCGAGACCGACGAGGGTTGGCTTCCCTGGGCGCTGCGGGAGGTCGAGCCGGTGACGGCGGTGCTGCTCAACCTCTCGCGCGACCAGCTGCACCGCCACCACGAGGTCGCTCACCTTGCGCGCACCTGGCGAGATGCCATGCCGGGCGTGGCCCACGTGGTTGCCAACGCCGACGACCCCGCCGTGGTGATGGCCGCGCTGGCGGCCCCCGAGCAGACCTGGGTCGGTCTCGGCACCGGCTGGACCGGGGACACCCAGGTGTGTCCCCGGTGCGGGGACGAGTGCCTGCGTGAGGACGGCGACTGGCGGTGCCGCGCGTGCGAGCTGCGCCGTCCCCAGCCCCAGTGGTGGGTCGAGGACGATGATCTGGTGAGTGCGACCGACCGTGTGCACCTGGGGTTGGCCCTGCCTGGATCCGCCAACCGCGCCAACGCCGCGATGGCGGTCGCCGCAGCGGCGCGGCTCGGGGCCGACCCGCAGACGGCCGTGGAGGCGATCAGGCTGATCACCGGAGTGGCCGGACGGTACGACTTCTTCACCAGCGAGCAACACCGTGCCCGGCTGATCCTGGCGAAGAACCCGGCCAGCTGGTTCGAGGCGCTGGAGATGGTCTCGGAGTACGACACACCCGTCGTACTCGCCTTCAACTCCAACGGTGTGGACGGCCTGGATCCCTCCTGGTTGTACGACGTTCCCTTCGCGGGTCTCGCCGGCCGACCCGTCGTGGTCACCGGTCGCCGGAGCACCGACATGCACGTGCGACTGGAGATGGACGGCCTGACCGACGTCCGCCTGGCGCCTGACGTACGGGTCGCGATCGCGATGCAGCCGCCCGGCGAGGTGCACGTGATCGCGAACTACACCGCCTTCCAGGACGCCCGAAAGGTGCTCGGCCATGACCAGTGACTCCACGATCGACGTCGTACTGGTCTATCCAGAGCTGCTCGGGACCTACGGCGACCGGGGCAACGCCGCAGCGCTGGTGCACCGTGCGCGCGGCCGCGACCTGGACATCCGCGTCGTCGAGGTCGCCATGGCCGACCCGTTGCCCACACAGGGCGACATCTACCTCATCGGTGGCGGCGAGGACGCAGCCATGCTGCTGGCCTGGGAGCGGCTGCAACGAGACCGTGGGCTCGGTGACGCGTTGGCGGCCGGCGCCGCGTGCTTCGGCGTCTGTGCCGGGTTCCAGCTGCTCGCCCACGACTTCACCGGCCCGGACGACTCGCGTCATGAAGGTCTCGGACTGCTCGACGTCCACTGCGGACGGCTCGCGGAGACGCGCGCCGTCGGCGAGGTGCTCGCCGAGAGTGTCGAAGGCCTCGATCTCGGGTTCCTCACCGGCTTCGAGAACCACCAGGGCGACGCGCAGCTCGGACCCGAGGCTCGCCCCCTGGGCCGGCTGGTCCGAGGGATCGGCAACGGGGACTCGGCGACGGAAGGTGCGGTCCAGGGGAAGATCGTCGGCACCTACCTGCACGGCCCGGCACTGGTCCGCAACGACGGGCTGGCCGACCATCTGCTGACACTCGTGGCGGGCACGCTTGCACCGATGGTCGACGAACCGGTCGGCCGGCTGCGCGCCGAGCGCCGGGCCGCCGCCCTCTCCGGGCGCGAGCGGCGACGCAGCTGGTTACGTCGCTGAGCAGCGTCGTGGGTCAGACGTCCAGCTCGTCGGCGAGACCACGCAGCAGCTTGGCCGTCGGCTTCGCCGTACGTGACTCCGGATGCCTGCCGTTGCGGTAGGTGTGCTCGACACCCTCGAGCAGCTTGATCAGGTCCTCGACGATCCCGACCATGTCCTCGGGCTTCCTGCGCTGCGCCGCGCGCTGGTTGGCGGAGACCGACGTCGGGGAGTCGATCACGCGCACCTGCAACGCCTGGTCGCCGCGACGACCCTGGGCGATACCGAACTCCACCCGGCTGCCCGGCTTGAGGGAAGGGCTGTCCGCCGGCAGTGCAGAGGCGTTCACGTAGACGTCGTCACCTTCCTCGCGGGACAGGAAGCCGAAGCCCTTCGCGTCGTCGTACCACTTGACCTTTCCGGTGGGCACAGCGAAACCTCTCGTTCGTCAGGGTGGGGTGGCCCCATCGGGAGCCGTACCCAATCCTACGTCGGAGCGAATCCGGCGGGCGACCGTCTCAACGATGCCGCTCGGCCTCACTGAGCAGGGCGTTCATCGACCCGGAGCGGAACCCGAGCGGGTCAACCTCGGCACGGTCGAACCCGGCGCCCCGGACCGCAGTCAGCACCGCGTCGTCGACCCGGTCGACCAGGTCGCGGTCGACCTCCACCCGGGCGGTGCTGCCCAGATCGCGGACCCGCACGTTGCGGGCGTCTGGCAGGAGCTGTCGCACCCCCGCCTCGGCCCGCTCCACGCGCGCCAGCCGGCTCGAGGTGATCTCGATGCCGTAGGCGATCCGCGAGCTCAGGCAGGCCGCGGCCGGCTTGTCCCAGGTGGGCAGGTCCCACTCGCGCGAGGCGGCCCGGACCTGGGCCTTG
>JBBSVL010000183.1:0-5876 GCA_038233595.1 Propionibacteriales bacterium
CTGCGCCGGGCTCTGCGGGGTCGCGGGGGCGTTGTCGTCCACGGTCCCGATCATCGCAGTCGTACCCTTGCCGGTGATGAACGCCCTGATGGACGCCGTGACGCTGCCGTGACCGACGCCACCACCGGTTCCCCGACCCGGTCCTCGCGCACCCTGGGGCTCTCCCGGATGGCCGATGGCCGCGTCGTACCCAGCCTGGCCCGGCGCAGCCGCGCCTACATCACCGGCTCCGACGTGCTGATGGGCTGGCTCGGCACCGCCGCGGTGACCCTGCTGGCCGCGTTCCTGCGGCTCTGGCACCTCGGGCAGCCGCACTCCTTCGAGTTCGACGAGACCTACTACGCCAAGGACGCGTGGTCGCTGATCCACAACGGCTTCGCGGCCAACTACGTGTCCGGTGCCAACGACAAGATCCTGGCCGGCCACACCGGCCCCAGCCTGTGGCAGAAGTCGCCGGAGATGATCGTGCACCCGGAGGTCGGCAAGTGGCTGATCGGCGCCGGCGAGGCGGTCTTCGGGATGAACCCGTTCGGCTGGCGTTTCGCCTCGGCGATCATCGGGTCGCTGATGGTCCTGGTGATGGTGCGCGCCGCGCGTCGGCTGACCGGCTCGACGCTGCTCGGTCTCGCGGCGGGGCTGATCATGTGTTTCGACGGCCTGCAGCTGGTGCTCTCCCGGTTGGCCCTGCTCGACATCTTCCAGGCGTTCTTCGTGCTCAGTGCGGTGTCCTGCCTGATCGCGGACCGCGACTGGGGGCGGGCCCGGCTGGCGAAGCTCGTCCCCGACGGCGTCGCATCCGGCTCCTGGGGTCCGGTCCGCGGGATGCTGTGGCGACCGTGGCGGGTGCTGGCGGGCGTCTGGTTCGGGCTCGGGCTGGGCACCAAGTGGAGCACCATCTATGTCGTCATGGCGTTCGGGCTGCTGGTCTGGGCCTGGGACTCCGGGGCGAGGCGCCGGCTCGGTGTGCACGGCTCTGTGCTGAAGGCCGCGGTGGTCGACGCGCTGCCGGCGTTCGGCTGGCTGGTGCTGATGCCGGGTGTGATCTACGTTGCCACCTGGACCGGCTGGCTGATGCACGCCGACGTCTACGACACGTACCTCTCACGCAACGCCTACGGGTCCTACTGGGGCAGCTACACCAAGAGGTCGGCACACGGCTTCTTCCCCGAGCTGGTCAAGGCGCTGCGCTCGCTGTGGCACTACCACCAGGACGTCTACAGCTTCCACACCGGCAAGGGGCTGCGGGAGGCGCATCATTTCTACCAGTCCAACCCGGGCGGCTGGCTGGTGCTGAACCGGCCGGTCGGCGTCGACGCCCAGAACGGTATCCAGCCCGGCGAGCAGGGCTGCGTGGCCCCCGCGGGAAGCACCTGCTTGCGCCAGGTGCTGCTGCTCGGCAACCCTGCGGTGTGGTGGGGCGCCACGTTGGCGTTCGTGTACTCGGTCCTGGCCTGGGTCGGGCGCCGCGACTGGAGGTACGGCGTGGTGGTGGTCGGTGTGCTGGTCACCTGGCTGCCCTGGTTCCAGTACGACGACCGGCCGATCTTCTCCTACTACTCGATCGTGATCGAGCCGTTCCTGATCCTCGGTCTGGCCCTGGTGCTGGGCCGGATCCTCGGGCCGGCAACGTCCTCGTCGTACCGCCGACGGGTGGGCGCGATCGCGGGCGGCGCCTACCTGGTCGTCGTACTGGCGACGTTCGCATGGTTCTGGCCGATCTGGACCGACCAGCTGATCAGCACTCCGCACTGGCTCCAGCGGATCTGGTTCCACCGCTGGATCTAGGGCCTCAGGCCGCGCCGCCGCCCTGACGTGGGATCGGGCCGTCGTTGCCGTCGCGCGGCAGCTGCACGACGCCGAGGCCCGAGCGTGAGGCCTTGCGGGCATACATCGCCTCGTCCGCGCGGGCGACCAGGTGTTCCGGCGAGACGGGTTCCGAGGTCCAGGCCACGCCTGCGCTCCCGCGGAGCATGATCACCTGGTCCCAGGCATCCAGCTGGCCGTCGAGGGACTTGCTGAACCGGCGGGCGAGCGTGCGGGCCCGTGCCCGGCTGGAGACGTTGCGGCAGATCAGGAGGAACTCGTCGCCTCCGATGCGTCCGACGTGGTCGCCCTCGCGAACGCTCGACATCAGCCGCCTGGCGGTCTCCTCCAGCACGAGGTCGCCGGTGGCGTGTCCCAGCGTGTCGTTGATCTCCTTGAAGCCGTCGAGGTCGACGAAGATCACCGCGACCCCCTTCCCGATGTGCTCGGGAAGGAGCAGATGCTCGAGCGTCCCCCACGTGGCCGACCGGTTCAGGCACCCGGTCAGCGGGTCCGTCGTGGCGCGCTGCTCGAGCCCACGCATCAGCTGGACCCGCTCGGTCACGTCACTGACGCAGGCGATTCCTCCGGTCACCTTGCCCGCGCCGTCCTTCAGGGTGCGTACGGCGAGCGAGCACACGAGGGGCCCCTCGGCGCCGTCGATGCCGACCTCGAAGTCCGTGACCAGCTCGTCGGCGAGGACGGCTTCAAGAGCCGACTTCAGCACGGGGCAGTCCTGCTCCTTCACGCCGCCGAACAGCCAGTCGAGGGTGGCCGCATCGGGTTGGCCCAGCATCGAGTGCAGCCGGGGGTTGGTGAAGCTCACCTTGCGCTCTGCGTCGAACTGCACCAGACCTACCGGTAGCGCGTCGGCGAGCCGGCTGAGCAGCTCCTCACGATCGCGGAGCTGCTCCTCGAGACTGACGTCGGCGCGCTCGGCGAGACGCATGGTGGTGTACACGTTCCCCGTGGACTCGTCGTACCGGTTCTCGCTCTCGATCCAGGCCCAGGTGCCTTGCGCGGTGAGGTACCTGCCCTGCCAGCGCCCCGTCTCCCCCGGGGCGTCGCGCATCTCGAACCAGGCCGCCACCCCGGCGTTCTGGTCCTGGGGGTGGATCAGGCTCGTGGACGGCTTGCCGATCAGGTCCTCAGGTTGCCAGCCCAGGATGTCGACCATCTCCGGACCCACGTCCAGCACGACCGCGGTGGCGTCGCGCACCAGCGCCACCGACACCTGGTCGCTCGGCTGCCGGCTCGACCCGCGCTCGGGCTCCGCACCCGCCCCTGGCTCTTCGCTGTCGACCACGACTCTCCCCCATGAAGCAGACATTTCCCCCATCCCGCTCAGAGTAGGACGCAGCGCCCGTCGAGATGGCAGAACCGCCAAACTCCCACTCCCGAGCAACGTGTGGGACTTTTTGCCCAGTTTATCCCTTTTATGTATTTCATGGGTGCAGCTCGCTGTTCTTGCCTACCGTGCTTCGCGTGTCCCCTCTACGCCGGATCATTCCGCTCTTGTCCCTAGCCTTGGCCGTCGGCCTGCTCAGCCTGGGCGCGCCCGCAACGGCCAGCTCGGCTTACCTGTGCACCGGTTACACGGCCTGCGCCAAGGCGGGGTACTCCAGCTCCGGTTACGCCACCGCGGGGCGGACCATGTACTGGCGCATGTACGGGGGCCACAACTGCACCAACTACGCCGCGTACCGGATGGTCCAGAGCGGCATGGCCAACACCCGCCCCTGGTCGAGTGACGGCAACGCCACCAACTGGGGGGTCGCGATGAAGTCGAGCACCACGACCACCCCGGCAGTCGGCTCGATCGCCTGGTGGCCCGCGAACGCACCTGGCGCCGGCTCGTCCGGTCACGTGGCCTATGTGGAGAGGGTGGTCTCCAGCTCCGAGATCATCATCTCCGAGGACATGTGGGGTGGTGACTTCCACTGGCGCGACATCCTCAGGTCCAGCGCCACCTGGCCCAAGGGGTTCATCCACTTCAACGACGTCGCGATCACCAACTCCACGCTGCCAACGATCTCGGGCACGCCCCAGGTCGGGGTCCGGCTGACGGCTTCCCCGGGCGCTTGGACGCTGGCCCCCACGTCGTACTCCTACCAGTGGCTGGCGAACGGCGGCGCCATCTCCGGGGCCGCCAGGTCGACGTACACGCCGACCGACGCCCAGCTGGGCAGGACCATCTCCGTGCGGGTCGGGGCCACCAAGAAGCTGTACCGCTCCGGCAGCGCGACCTCGGCCGGCACCGCCCGCGTGGCCCCCGGAACGATGACCAGCACAGCGGCGCCCGCGATCTCGGGCAACCCGATGCTGGGCGAAACTCTCACCGCAAGCACGGGGGCATGGTCGCCCGCGGCAACGACGCAGACGGTCCAGTGGTACGCCGACGGCAAGGCGATCTCGGGCGCGAACGGCTGGGCGCTCCCCTTGGGTACGCAGCAGGTCGGTACGTCGATCACGGCCGTGGTCAAGGCGACGCGTAGCGGCTACAGCACACCGCAAGCCACTACCGGCGCGGTCGGCCCGGTGACGGCCGGGACCATCACCGTCCAGCGGGCGTTCGCGATCACGGGCGCCAACCAGGTCGGGCACACGCTGGCCGCCCGGTCGGGCAGCTACACCCCAGCGGCAGCCACGCCGAGGTACCAGTGGCTGCGCAACAGCACGACGATCCACGGGGCGACCGCCGCCACCTACCGGCTCGGCGCCACGGACCTCGGCTCCCGCCTCTCGGTGCGGATCACCATGAGCAGTCCGCACTACCTCGACGACACCTCGATGCTCAACACTGCCGGCGTCACGACCACCCGCCCGACCCTCTCGCTGAGCGCCGCCGGCAGGCGTGGCTCTGCCGTGGTCAGCGTCCGGGTCCGCGCCGCGGGGGTCAGCGCCCCGACCGGACGGGTCACCGTCAAGGTCGGCCTCCAGTCACGCACCGTGCGGGTCGTCGCCGGCCGAGCCAGGGCCAACGTAGGCGGACTGACCCACGGCCTGCGCAAGGTTCGGGTCTACTACCTGGGCACCTCGACCATCCAGCGCACCCGCGCCTACGGCTCGGTGCGCCTGCCGTAGCCGTGGCACCTCGGCGGCCGCTCGCGTCACGACCGACTGTGGGTGGCAGCGACGACCGCGGCGACGAGCGCGTCGCGCCGGGCAGCGAGCTCGGCGTACGTCGTGGTCGAGGTGACCTCGTCCATGCCTTCGACAAGGCGGGTCACGGTGGCCTCGTCGAGATGAGGTCGGCCCAGGTCATCCCACCAACGGTTGAAGCTGTCGGAGTAGCGCTCGCAGAACCCGGACAGCCCGTCGTCGGCCCCGAGGTGGAACAGGTGCGTCGGCCCCATGGCTGCCCAGCGCACCCCGGGGCCGGAGGAGACGGCCTTGTCGACGTCGGCGACGCTGGCCACGCCCTCGTTGACCAGGTGGATGGCCTCACGCCACAGCGCCGCCTGCAGTCGGTTGGCGACATGTCCCGGCACCTCCCGCCTGACCTCGATCGTCACCTTTCCGGTCGATTCGTAGAACTCCCGAGCCCGCTGCACCACCCCCGGGTCGGTGCGATCGTTGCCCATCACCTCGACGAGCGGGATCAGGTGTGGCGGGTTGAACGGGTGCCCCAGGACGAAGCGACCCGGGTTCTGCCAGCCCGCCTGGAGCTCGCTGAGGGTCAGCCCTGAGGCGGAGGTGGCGACCACCGCGTCGTCGGCCAGCGCGTCCTCGACCTGCTGGTAGAGCTCGTGCTTGAGGCCGACACGCTCGGGGATGCTCTCCTGGACGAACTGCGCCCCGTCGACCGCCGCTCGGGCGTCGGAGCAGATCACCAGCTCGGCCGCCGGGGCATCAGTGTCCGTCAGGCCGAGCGCGCGCAGGACCGGCCAGGCCTGTTTCACCGACTCACGCACATGAACCTCAGCGGTCGGGTCGGGGTCGAAGACGGCTACGGACTTGCCGGCGGCCAGGAACAGCGCGGTCCAGCTGCGACCGATGAGGCCGCCGCCGAGGGCGGCGACGTGGGTCACCTCGGGGTCCTCAGAGCGTGACAAGGTCGCCTCCCTTGAGCC
>JBBSVL010000184.1:0-5875 GCA_038233595.1 Propionibacteriales bacterium
CCACGTGATCGGCTTCGCGATGGTCAAGGCGCTGGCCACGAGCCCGGAGATGAACTCCGGGTTCGAGATGGTCGACGGCAAGCCCAACTTGGTCACCCCCGCCCACGTCAACCTCGGCCTGGCCATCGACCTGCCCAAGCCCGACGGCACCCGGCAGCTGCTGGTGCCCTCGATCAAGGCCACCGAGTCGATGGACTTCGCGCACTTCTGGACGGCGTACGAGGAGCTGGTGCGCAAGGCCCGCGACGGCAAGCTGGCGGTGACCGACTTCCAGGGCACCACGATCAGCCTGACGAACCCGGGCACCATCGGCACCAACCACTCCGTCCCGCGACTGATGAGCGGCCAGGGCACGATCATCGGCGTCGGCTCGATGGAGTTCCCGCCCGAGTTCCAGGGCGCCTCGGATGAGACCCTGACCCGCAACGCGATCAGCAAGATCATGACGCTGACCTCGACGTACGACCACAGGGTCATCCAGGGCGCGCAGTCCGGTGAGTTCCTCAAGCGCATGCACGCCCTGCTGCTCGGCGAGGACAGCTTCTACGACGAGATCTTCCGGTCGCTGCGGATCCCCTACGAGCCGATCCGCTGGGCCAGCGACATCTCGGCCAACCACGACGACGAGATCACCAAGCAGGCCCGGATCCTCGAGATGATCCACGCCTACCGGGTCCGCGGTCACATGATGGCCGACACCGACCCGCTGGAGTACCGCCAGCGCAGCCACCCCGACCTCGAGGTCGAGTCGCACGGGCTGACGCTGTGGGACCTCGACCGCGAGTTCGCGACCGGTTCCTTCGGCGGCGGCCGCAGCTTCATGAAGATGCGCACGATCCTTGGCATCCTGCGCGACTCCTACTGCCGCACCGTCGGTATCGAGTACATGCACATCCAGGACCCCGAGCAGCGCCGCTGGATCCAGGAGCGCGTCGAGCAGCCGCACCAGAAGCCACCGCGTGAGGAGCAGCTGCGGATCCTGCTCAAGCTCAACCAGGCAGAGGCCTTCGAGACGTTCCTGCAGACCAAGTTCGTCGGCCAGAAGCGGTTCAGCCTCGAGGGCGGGGAGACCACGGTCGCGCTCATCGACGAGATCTGCGAAGCGGCCGCCGACGCCGGCCTCGACGAGGTCACCATGGGCATGGCCCACCGCGGCCGGCTCAACGTGCTGGCCAACATCGTCGGCAAGAGCTACAGCCAGATCTTCCGCGAGTTCGAGGGCAACATCGACCCGCGCACGGTCCAGGGCTCCGGCGACGTGAAGTACCACCTCGGTGCCGAGGGTGAGTTCTCCTCCGACTCCGGTGCCGTGATCAAGGTGTCCGTCGCGGCCAACCCCTCACACCTCGAGGCGGTCGACCCCGTGCTGGAGGGGATCACACGCGCCAAGCAGGACGTCCTCAACCAGGGCGAGGGGTTCCCGGTGCTGCCGCTGCTGGTGCACGGTGACGCGGCCTTCGCCGGACAGGGCGTGGTCGCGGAGACGCTCAACCTGTCCCAGCTGCGCGGCTACCGCACCGGTGGCACCATCCACGTGGTCGTCAACAACCAGGTCGGGTTCACCACCTCGCCCGCCCAGTCGCGCTCGTCGCTGTACTGCACCGACGTCGCCCGGATGGTGCAGGCACCGATCTTCCACGTGAACGGCGACGACCCCGAGGCCTGCATCCGGGTCGCCCGGCTTGCCTTCGAGTACCGCCAGGCATTCAAGAAGGACGTCGTGATCGACCTGGTCTGCTACCGGCGGCGCGGGCACAACGAGGGTGACGACCCGTCGTACACCCAACCGCTGATGTACGACCTGATCGAGCAGAAGCGCTCCGTGCGCAAGCTCTACACCGAGTCCCTGATCGGCCGTGGCGACATCACGGTCGAGGAGGCCGAGAAGGTGCTGCGCAACTACCAGAAGCAGCTCGAGCGAGTCTTCACCGAGGTCCGCGAGGCCACGAACGTCCCCTCGGAATGGGCGACCGTCCCGGACTACCCCGAGAAGAGCCACGAGGACTACAGCACGGCGATCCCGCGGGAGACCCTCAAGCGGATCGCCGACGCCCACGTCAGCGCACCCGACGGTTTCACCGTCCACCCGAAGGTGCTGCCCCAGCTGCAGCGTCGGGCGGCCGCGATCGCCGAGGGCCCGATCGACTGGGGAACCGGAGAGATCCTCGCTCTCGGCTCGCTGCTGATGGACGGACGTCCGGTGCGGCTGGCCGGTCAAGACACCCGTCGTGGCACCTTCGTCTCGCGGTTCGCGACGATCATCGACCGCTTGAACGCCGACGAGTGGACCCCGCTGGCGAACCTCAGCGAGGACCAGGCCCAGTTCTACGTCTACGACTCGCTGCTCTCGGAGTACGCCGCCCTCGGGTTCGAGTACGGCTACTCGGTGGCGCGTCCCGACACGCTGGTGCTGTGGGAGGCGCAGTTCGGCGACTTCGTAAACGGGGCGCAGACCGTGATCGACGAGTTCATCACCTCTTCGCAGACCAAGTGGGGCCAGCACTCCGGCGTCGTACTGCTGCTCCCGCACGGCTACGAGGGCCAGGGCCCCGACCACTCCTCCGCGCGGATCGAGCGGTTCCTGACGATGGCAGCCGACGACGCGTTCGTGGTGGCCCAGCCGTCGACACCGGCCAGCTACTTCCACCTGCTCCGCCGTCATGCGCTCGGCTACAACCACCGCCCGCTGATCGTCTTCACACCGAAGTCGATGCTCAAACGCAAGGAGGCCGCCTCCAGTCCGGAGGACTTCACCGAGGGCTCGACCTTCCACTCTGTCATCGCCGATGCGAAGGTGGACCCGGATCAGGTGCGGACGTTGCTGCTGTGCAGCGGCCGGATCACCTGGGACCTGATGGTCGAGCGCGGCAAGCGGCAGGGGGAGGAGCTGACCACGGCGATCAGCCGGGTCGAGGAGCTCTACCCGCGCCCCCTCGAGGACCTCAGGGCCGAGCTGGACCGCTACCCCAACCTGGAGTCTGTGCGCTGGGTGCAGGACGAGCCGGCCAACATGGGTCCGGCCCCGCACTACCAGCTCGAGGTGTTCCCCGAGCTCTCCCGGGCGGTGCAGGTGATCTCACGGCCGCCGTCGAGCTCGCCGTCGGTCGGCCAGCACTCTCGCCACGTCGAGGAGCTGAAGGCGATCATCGAGCGGGCGTTCGCCTGATCGCGCCCGAGCGGACCTGAGACGTGTACTTCACCGACCGCGGCGTCGAGGAGCTCGTCGCCCGGCGTGGTGACGAGGAGGTGACCCTCGCCTGGCTCGCCGAACGGCTCAGCGAGTTCTGCGACGTGCACCCGGAGTTCGAGACACCGGTGGAGCGGCTCGCGACCTGGCTGGCTCGGCTCGACGATCCCGACGACGACTGAGGTCCGGTGACAGCGCGCCGGATCGGCGAGCCCTTCAACCGGCGTCCGGTGCGCCGCGCCGCGCCGAATGGGCACGCCACCACTGACTGGCCGTCCGGGATGCCGGCGGTGGACCAGGTGCTCCGCGAAGGCTTCGAGGTCACCGCAGGCGTCACCTTGTTGTACGGCGAGAACGGTGCGGTCAAGTCCACGATCATCGAAGCCCTGGCGATCGCGTTCGGACTCTCCCCCGAGGGCGGCACCCGCTTCGGCATCCACACGACGCGAGCGACGGAGTCACCGCTGCACAAGTGGCTGAGCCTCGAACGTGGCGCCGGCGGCGCTCGTTGGGGATTCTTCCTGCGTGCGGAGTCGATGCACGGTCTCTACACCTACCTGGAGGACCATGGGGGCGCTTCCTTCCACGAGATGAGCCACGGAGAGTCATTCCTCGAGATCCTGCGCACCCGCTTCGACTCCCCCGGCTTCTACTGCCTCGACGAGCCCGAGCGGCGCTGTCGGTTCAGCGGCCAGCTCGCGCTGCTGGGCACCATGCACGACCTGGCCGCGGCAGGCAGCCAGCTGGTCTGCGCCACGCACTCCCCGCTGCTCGCCGGTGCTCGACTGAAGGAGACTCAGTGACAGAACGGTTGAACACCTACGCGCGCGACGGGCTCGTCTTCGACCTGCTCGACGAGGGACCGCTCGACGGGCCGGTCGTGGTGCTGCTGCACGGCTTCCCGCAGCGCGCCACGTCGTGGGCCAAGGTCGCCCCCCTGCTGCATGCGCGGGGCCTCCGCACGATCGCCCCCGACCAGCGCGGCTACTCCCGCAGTGCCCGACCGCGCGGTCGCTCGGCCTACCGGATGGCCGAGCTGGTCGAGGATGTCGTTGCCCTGGTCGAGGAGCTCGGCGGGCAGCCGGTCGACCTGGTCGGGCATGACTGGGGCGCCGGGGCCGCGTGGTCGGTGGCCGCGGCACACCCCGACCTGGTCCGCACCCTGACCGCGGTCTCGGTGCCGCACCCGGTCGCGATGGCGCGGGCACTGCGCACCGGCGACCAGCTCCGCCGCTCCTGGTACATGGGGTTCTTCCAGCTTCCGTGGCTGCCCGAGCTGCTGCTGGGCCGGCCGCGGGTCGCCGCGAAGTTCCTCGGCGGCACCGGGATGAGCAGCGAGGCGATCGCCCGCTATCGCAGCGAGATCGTGGGCGACGGCGCACTGCCGGGCGGTCTGGGCTGGTACCGCGCCCTGCCGCTGTCCAACGCAGGCACGGGCGGCCGGGTCCGGGTACCGACCACGCACGTCTGGAGTGACGGGGACAGCGCCCTGGGCCGGCTCGGCGCCGAGCTCACCGCGTCGTACGTCGTGGACGCGCCGTACCAGCTGGAAGTGCTGGAGGGCGTGAGCCACTGGATCCCGGACGAGGCACCCGAACGGCTCGCCGCGATCATCCTGGCGAGGATCGACTCGGTCTAGGGCTCGTGCGGCTCGGCCACGGGGACGTCGACGTGCTCCTCGGCGGCCCTGCGGGCTGCGTCGCGGATCTCGAACATCTCCGTGGCGAAGCCGCCCATCGCGTCCGCGAGGTCGCGTACTGCGCCGGTGAGGATCGAGGTCACCTGCCCGACGGCACCCGCCGCGGCCCCCACGGTGTCCTGCAGTGCGTCCTTGCGGATCTCGGCCTTGCTGAGTCGGTCCTTCATGGCACCAGTGTCGGCTGTCCGCGGGTGCTCGACAACCGGCTCCGCATCGCGGACGCGAACCGGCGGCTGGTTAGGCTTCAGCACGTGGTGAGCGAGGTGAACAGCGAGGGCTCCAGCCGGCACGAGCGCAAGGAGCGCACTCGTCAGGCGATCCTCGCCTCCGGACTGGCGCTCTCCGCCGAGAGCGGCCTGGGCGGGCTCTCGCTGCGCCAGGTGGCCAAGGAGGTCGGCATCGTGCCGACCGCGTTCTACCGGCACTTCGGCTCGATCGAGGAGCTCGGCCTGGTGCTCGTCGACGACTCCTTCGTGTCGTTGCGCGCGATGCTCCGCGACCTGCGACAGGAGCCGGCGCTGGAAGGAGTGATTCCGAGCTCGGTACGCGTGCTGCTCGAGCACGTCCGCCGGCGCGAGGACCACTTCGCCTTCATCGCCCGGGAGCGCACCGGCGGGCCGGCCGCCGTACGACACGCGATCAGGCACGAGCTCGACCTGTGCGAGCGGGAGCTGTCCGCCGACATCGCCCGGCTGCCCGGCATCCAGGTCTGGTCCCAGCAGGACCTGCAGATCCTGTCCCAGCTGATCGTCAACGCGATGGTCTCGACCGCGGAGGCGATCCTGGGCACCCCGCGGCGCCACGACGCCGAGGAACAGGTCGTGCACACGGCGGAGACCCAGCTGCGGATGCTTCTGGTGGGCGCCTTGAACTGGCGGTCTAAGTGAGCCTCAGGTGGGCTTGACGGTCAGCTCGGTGATCGTCGCGTCTCCAGGCAGGTCGAGGACGTGCAGGATGGCGTCGGCCACCGTGCCCGGCTGGATCCACCG
>JBBSVL010000185.1:0-5846 GCA_038233595.1 Propionibacteriales bacterium
AGTGGGACGACGGCAACAACACCCTGGCTCTCGCGCCCCGGGTGGCCGTTGCCTACGAGCGCAACATCGAGACCAACACCCGTCTGGAGGAGTCCGGTATCGAGGTGATTGCGATCGCCGGATCCGAGCTGGGCTCCGGTCGGGGCGGTCCGCGCTGCATGTCCTGCCCGATCAGCCGCGACACCACCCTCTGACAGCCACTGACAACCACTCGCACAAGCAGAAGCCACGCGAAGCGGTGTCTCGGACCATCACGCAGGAGTTCTGCCTGTCCGGATGGTCGTCGCCGCCATGCGCGGCGCAGCCAGGGCCCGACCGCTGTTGACGGGGGATGCAACAACGGCCGGGCGTGGCCCAAAGTACCGGCCGCATCGGATTCGCCACAAGAACTGCGCGGCGCGGCGCGGCGCGCGGTCTAGCACGTTGCCACATATGTCCTTTGTGCCCCGCCACACGTGAGGCTCGTCTCAGCGCAGGGTGAGCTGCCTGTTCGCCAGCCCCGCCCGGGCGGACCGCTCCTCCGCGGACAGGGTCACGTCGGCCACGACCGAGGCCCCCAGCTCGGCCAGGAACGCAGACGCGGGCTCCTCCAGTGCCTCCGCGCCCGTGCCCGGCTCCAGATCCCAGACCGGCACCAGCAGACCGTAGGTCCGGAACATCCCGACCAGTCGCGCCCCCTCCACCAGCCGGTCGCGGCCCGCGACGTGCAGCCGGGCGAGCGCGTCGAGCAACTGGTCCTCGTCGTGCGGCAGCGCCCAGCGCAGGTACTCCTTGGTGGTGACGTCGGCCCAGTACGCCGCAGGCACACCCCTCAGCCGGCGGGTCGGCGAGACCGCCGCGTTGGCCTGCTCGAGCGCAGCACCCATCGACCCGTCGGGGTCCTCGACCCCCGCCAGCCAGTAGTCGAACCCGTCGTACACCGTCACGTCGAGGCCATCGTCCGGGCTTCCGACCAGCAGGTCCTGCAGCCTGGGTCCCGCACCCGGGTCCTCGCTCAGCCCGACCTCCGTCCCGGGGTCGGCCGCCAGGGAGGCCAGCAGGACCGCGGCCAGGTCGCGGCTCGGGTCCCGGTAGGAGTGCAGCACCTGGAGCCCCAGCCAGACCTCACCGTCGGGGCGAACGATCGCGGGAGCGGCAGCGGGCAGCATCGAGCAGAGCAGCACCGACCGGCCTTCGTGGGCCTTGACGGTCACCGGAGCGGTCGCGGCCGGGACGAACTCGCGAAGCGCGACCAGGTCGCACTCCCCGGGAAGTGCCGCGAAGGGGCGGGCGACGAACGCCGGCGGCGCGCCTGCCGCACTTCCGTGGCAGGCCTTGTACCGCCGGCCGGACCCGCACGGACAGGGTTGCCGTGGCCCGACGTCCCCTGAGGTGGAGTCCTGAGAACGTGTCTTGACGCGAGATCGCTTGCCCATGCCGCAGAGGTTAACCGCAGGCCTGCACGAGCCTCAGGTCAGACTGAGCAAGGCGTGCACGGTCGAGCGCGAGCGGGTCGACTCCAGCCACCACCGACTGCTCAGCGCGGCCACGATGGACAGGCCACGCCCAGCCAGTGCCGACGTACCGACATCGACCGGGTGCGGGACCGTCGTGGACCCACCGTCGGTGACTGCCAGGGAGAGGCCTTTCGCGTCGCGGTTCCACGCAACCAGCACGGTGCCGTCGGCCAGCGGCTTGGCATGCCGCACGGCGTTGCCGACGAGCTCGGAGAGGACCAGCCGGGAGTCCTCGATCACGCGCGGCGGCTCGCCATGCTCGACCAGCCACGTCTTGAGCTGGGCACGGGCGACGGCGGCACTGCTCGGCTGGAAGGGAAGAGCGAGTGCCATAGGCGACGGTAGCGACACGACGCCTCCTTCTTCGATCTCTTGTCACAGATGACTACTCGGGCACCAGACGTGCTCGGGACTCCCACGGTTTACCCCGCTGCAAGACATTTGAAACTCAACGAGTCAGATATCTCAGCGTGGGTCCGGGGCGATCGGTGATCACCGCCTCGATGCCGAGCTCCCGGCACAGCTCCACGTCCTCGAGCCGGTTGACCGTCCAGCAGTGCACCCGTGAGTGCTGCGCGATCTTGAGGATCAGCTTCGGGTGCTCGCGCACCAGCTTTATCCCCGGTCCGGCGATCCAGTCCGGCCGCGCAACAGGTCGAGCCCGGATCCAGTCCCCCGGCCGGTCGATCAGGTGGACCACGTCGATGACGGGGGCGAGCCGTTCGATCCGTTTGAGGGCGATGGCGGAGAAGCTCATCACCCGCGCCGGGGAGTCCGTGCCCAGCCAGCCGAACTGACCCAGCAGCTCGACCAGACGCTTCTCCACCAGGCCGCCGAAACGCGTCGGGTGCTTGGTCTCGATGGCGAGGTCCACCCGGCGCGGGTACTCGGCCACGGTCTCGAACAGCCGACGCAGGGTGAGCACCTTGCTCAGCTCGGGGTCCCGCGGATCGGCCTCGTCGTCGAGCTCGGCCCACGGGTTCTTCCACTGCGCGAAGTCGAGCTCGTCGAGCGCCGCGAGCTCCATGGTGGACACGATCGCGTCAGTGCTCGCCGTACGTCGCAGGTCACGGTCGTGCACGCAGACCAGGTGACCGTCGGCGGTCAGCCGGACGTCACACTCAACGGCCTCGGCGCCCTGGTCCAGAGCGGCGAGGTAGGCGCCGAGGGTGTGCTCGGCGTTGGACTCGCTGGCGCCGCGGTGGGCAACCACCTGGGGCCGGTCTCTGGGCCAGTGGGTGGGCCGCTCACGCATGGCTCCATCCTGGCACTCTTCCCACCGTCGGGCACGCGCCGCGGCACTACGTTGGAAGCATGAGCCACGACATCCCCGACCAGTCAGGCCGCACCTTCGTGGTCACCGGAGCCAACTCCGGGCTCGGCCTGGAAACCGCGCGGTCCCTTGCGGCAGCCGGTGCCCACGTGGTGCTCGCGGTGCGGGACACCGGTCGCGGCGCCGAGGCAGCCGCGGGCCTGCCCGGGTCGACCGAGGTGCGTGAGCTGGATCTGGCCGACCTGGCCTCGGTGCGCGCCTTCGCCGACGCCTGGGACCAGCCGCTCGACGGCCTAGTGAACAACGCCGGGATCATGATGGTCGCCGAGGGCCGCACCAAGGACGGGTTCGAGCGGCAGTTCGGCACCAACCACCTCGGCCACTTCGCGCTGACCAACCTGCTGCTGCCCCGGATCACCGAACGCGTGGTGAACGTCTCCTCGTCTTTGCACCGCGGCAAGCAGCTGGACTTCGACAACGTCAACCTGGCGGGCAGCTACATCCCGACCAGGGCCTACCAACAGTCCAAGCTGGCCAACCTGTTGTTCACCGCCGAGCTGCAGCGCCGGCTGACCGGGGCCGGCTCGCGGGTGCGGGTCAACGCGGCGCACCCCGGGTACGCGGCGACGAACCTGCAGTCACACCACGCGAACCCGCTGATGACCAAGCTGATGTGGGTGGGCAACAAAGTGATTGCCACCAGCGCCGCTGAGGGGGCACGGCCCACGGTCTACGCGACAACCGAGGACCTGCCGGGCGACACCTATGTCGGCCCGACGAAACTCAACCAGACACGAGGTGCCCCCGGCCCGGTCTCCCGCTCGACCGAGGCGCGCGACGCGGCCGCCGCACGCCGGCTGTGGGACCTCTCGGAGCAGCTGACCGGCGTCACCTGGCCGCTGTGACACTCTTCGGCGGTCAGGATGGCTGCCAGGGTTGAACGAAGTCGTTGGCCGGCCTGCCCTCCACGGCGGCGACCAGCTCGGCGGCGGTCGCCCCGTCGATCTGCTCACGGATGACGTCGGCATGCCCGGCGTGCCGGGCCAGCTCCTCGACGTGGTGGACCAGGTGGAAGCGCTGCCGTGTCTCGGTCGGCTCGAAGATGCCGTCCCAGGGGGCCGGCGGCTCGGTGTCCGGTCCGTCCGGATCGGCGCGACGCGCGTCGGCGAGGTAGTCGGCCACGGCGGCGTCGAAATCAGCCAGCACCCCCTCCAGCGTCTCCTCGTTGGTCAGCGCGAAGCTGCTCATGAAGCGCGCGACATCCTGCTCGGTCAGCTCGGAGCCCTGCGCCCGTCGGCGCTCCCGGCCGCGGCAGACATAGGTCGCATGCTTGAGCAGCCCGCCGATCGACAACGCGCTGCGACACGGGGTGAGCCGTGCCTGCTCCTCGGTCAGGCCGTACGCCGCGGCGCGAACTCCGGCCAGCTGCTGCTCCAGGTAGCCGGCCAGGGTCTCGCTCTCGGTATGGATGCCCGGTCCGAACATGGGTGCCTCCCGTTGGTGTGGTCCTACGACGAGTCTGCCTGGAGCCACCGACAGTCCGGTGGCCAGAGACGCCCACTTCGCGGCTCTCCACCTCACCGCTGGCTGCGCAGGAACCTCCCGAAGTGCGGCACCGTGAAAGCAACGGTGCCGCGCTCGCTGGAGAACACCAGACCCTTCTTGATCAGGCCGTCACGGGCGGGTGACAGCGACTGCGGCTTGCGGCCGAGGTACGCCGCGATCTCGGCGGACTTCACCGCCAGGTCGCCGACGCCCTCCCCGAGGTCGGCCATCGCACTCATGTAGTCACGTTCGGCCGGGGTGGCCCGGTCGTAGCGGGCGCCGAAGAAGCCCACCGCCAGCTCCGCCTCGGCCTCCGGGGCCGCAGCTCGTACGTCGGACGCGCGGATCGGCGAGCCCACCGCCGCGTCCCAGGTGACCTTGCCGTAGGCCTGCACGAAGTACGGGTAACCATCGGTCAGCGCATAGAGCTCGTCCAGCGCGTCCTGGTCGTAGACCACGCCCTCGGTCCCGGCGGGAACCATCCAGGCCCGGTCGGCCATCTCGCGGGGCAACCGGTCCACGCAGACGTAGCGGAACAGCCGCTCGGCGTACGACTTGGAGGCGGAGAGGGCGACCGGCAGGTGCGGCAACCCGGCGCCGACCACGATGAGCGGGGCGCCCTGCTGGCTGATCTCGTGGCAGGCCCCGCACAGCGCCGCAAGCTCCGGAGCGGGAATGTCCTGCATCTCGTCGACGAACAGCGCGATGCCGACGCCGAGGTCACGGGCCAGCGAGGCCACGTCGGTGAACAGCTCGAGCAGGTCCAGCTCGAGGTCCCCGGAGTCGGCGCGGCCCCGTGCGGCCGCGACGTCGAGTGGCGGCTGCCACCGCCGGGCAGCGGAGCCGGCCTTGCGGTCCTTCAGCTCGGTGCGCAGCGCGAACGCCTTGAGCACCCCGGAGACCTGGTCGACCCGGTCGGGGTCGCGGTGGCGATGCGCGACTTCTCGTACGGCGGCGTTGACGGCCTGGGCCAGCGGCAACCGCAACGACTGGTCCGGACGGGCCTCGACCTTGCCGGTCCCCCACGCCCGGTTGACCGCCTGGCTGCGCAACGCGTTGAGCAGCACCGTCTTGCCGACACCGCGCAGCCCGGACAGCACCATGCTGCGGTCGGGGCGCCCAGCCGCGACGCGCTCGATGGTGACCTCGAACTGCTTGAGCTCGCGGTCACGGCCGGCCAGCTCGGGCGGGCGCTGCCCGGCGCCGGGCGCGTAAGGGTTTCGGATCGGGTCCACGATGCCAAGATATCTGGCTGTCTAGGGTTCGCCGTAGATTTCCCTAGCGTGTTCTAGCGACCCTTGCGGTGCCGCAGCGCCACCACCACGGCGAGCGCGGCCAGTGCCGTGCTGAAGCCGAGAGCGGCGGTGAACGAGCCGCCGTGGACGGCCCCACCCAGAGCCGAGAACACCAGCCCCGCCACTGCGATCGCGGTCGCGCCACCCACCGAGTCGGCGATGGTCATCGCTGCACTGTTCGCACCCTGGGCAGCACTGCTCGAGGCGGCCAGGACCAGCGAGCCGATTCGCGGGTAC
>JBBSVL010000186.1:0-5844 GCA_038233595.1 Propionibacteriales bacterium
GGCGAGACGTTCAGCGCCTTCTGGCTGCGTGAGGGCCGGGTCCTCGCCGGCATGCACGCCAACGACTGGGACGCGATCGACCCGATCCGGGCGATCGTGGGCACCAGCCCGGACGTCGCCGCCCTGCAGGACGAGAGCGTGCCGCTGTCGGAGGTGGGGACGACGTCGGCCTGAGGTCCCACCTGTCGGGTCTCCCTACGTCTCGAGTGCGCTCGGGTCGGCCGGCACGTCAACGGCATGCTGCCGCAGCACCGACAGCGGCACGACTTCCAGCACCGCCTCATTCGTCGAGGCCAGAACGACCGGCGCCGCGGTCCCGTCGTTGTGGGCGCGCGCCCAGTTCACCGCGGTCACGCACCAACGGTCCCCGGGCACGAGCCCGGGGAAGCCGTACCCGGGTCTAGGTGTCGACAGGTCGTTGCCGATGGAGCTCTGGTGGTCGAGGAACTCGGCCGTGACCACGGCACAGATGGTGTGGCTACCGAGATCCTCCGGTCCGGTGTTGCAGCAGCCGTCGCGGAAGAACCCCGTAAGTGGGTCTGTGCCACACGGTTGTAGCTCCTCGCCCAGGACGTTGCGCTCTGTCACCGGCCCAGCATCGCGCACCGGGGTCAGGAATCTCCAGCGCCTGCCCGATACCGTGTGCGGTCGGCCGGTGCGGTAAGGAAGTGCAGGACGGCGCGGTCGTGCCAACGTCGTAACGCTCGGACGGTTCCCAGGCGAGCAGGTCGGAGACCACGAAGCACACGGAGCTGGCGGCGTCGCCGAGGCGACGCCGGGTGACGTCGAGACCTGTTGCTGAGACGTCGAGCAGCGTCAGGCGCTCCCAACCCTGGGCAAGCAGGTGGTCGGCCGGCCGCGAGGCGCCGGCACCGACGTCGACCAGGGTGCTCCGAGGAGCACCGATCAGCCGAGGGAGGTCGCGGGGTTCTCCTGGTGCCAGGAGATGGTCTGGATGTCCTTGGTGGCGTACACGGAGTCCCAGTGCCCCGCGGTCTCCTCGTGCTCAGCCACGGCCGAAGATCCGGCTGAGGAAGCCGCCTCCGGTGCGTTCGGCCTTGGGGTGGCCTGGGCACCACTGACCGGCGGGGACGCCGCCCTTGACCTGGGCGATGTGCTGGCCGCAGCCGGACCAGGTGGTCTTGTCACAGGTCTTGCACTTCACGGGACGACACATGATGATCTCGCTCTCTGGGGCAGTGATCGAGGGGGTCCTGTGCGGACGCCTAACTGGTCAGGTGAGGCCATGGGGGAGCCGGCATCATGCCCTCGATGCTCTGCCATGCGGTGCGCCCAGCGACGTCGCCGAGTTGAGGGCCACGATGAGAAGGGAGGTCCCCACCGCCTGCTGCATCGGGAGTCGCAGGACCAGAACGAGGACGGGCACGATGACGAAACCGCCGCCGACACCGAAGAAGCCGGTCAGCAGGCCGACCAGCAGGCCGGTCACCACGACGGGCAACATTGAGTTGTGCGGGGTGACCGTCTCGGCCTGCACCCTCGTCTGCTCGTCCACCAGAAGCGATCCCGATGTCGGTTCCGGTCCGTGGTTCTTCCTGGCCGGCGCGGGCGGCGCGGTGGCCCCAGATGTCAACCGTGTCGACCGGGTCGACCGGGCCAGGTCAGCTACGAGAGCAGCCGCAGCCACCGTCATCACGATTGAGAACCCCAGGAGCAGCAGATTGGGGTCGACCCGGTGGTTTGCGTACGTGCCCGCCCAGGCCGCAGGGATCCCAGCCAACGCGAAGCCGAGGCCGAGGCGCCAGCACACGCGCTGAGCCGAGATGTAGCCGAGCACGCCCACCAGGGCGCTGAGACCCACGATCAAGAGGCTGCTCGTCGTCGCGTCCTGCGCCGTTTGGCCCAAGACGTAGACGAGGGCGGGCACCGTGAGGACCGCGCCGCCTCCGCCCAGGCTGCCGAGCACCGCTCCGATGGCCAGACCGAGTGCGAGGATCAGAATCAGGTCCATCGCAACCCTCGAAGATCCGCTGTCCTGGTGTGCGGGTCAGGGGACGGCTGGGCACGGCTCGCGCAAGGGGAGGGCCCGGTCATGCAGTGAATGTACGGACATTTATGGGTCGACGCAACACTCGAGCCTCGACACCGCGAGGCAGCGGTGGAGGTCAGGCGAATCCGGAGCTGCCACCAGAGAGGTGGTAGCCGGTGCGTGCGGAAAACTCGGCACTGACCGCGAAACGGTCGCCGCGCACGAGGGTGTGCCGCCACTCAACTGGGCGGCGATCGCTGAAGCTCAGTCGTTCGATGGCAAGCGCTGCGACGCCCTCGGGCATCTCGAGGATCTTACGTTCCGCATTGGTGGGGATGACGGCTCGCATGTGTTCCTGGCCCCCCGTGAGGGCAACGCCGCATCGGTGCCGCAGCTCGTCGTAGAGCGCGGTTGCAGTGAAGTCCACCGTGACAAGGGGGGCGCCGACATCGGCTGGTAACCACACGCGGTCCAGAGCCAGCGGATGATCGCTCGCGAGTCGCACTCGTTCCAGGTAGAAGAGCGGTGTCGAGCCCTCGAGGGAGAGTCTGGTGGCGACGACTCCATCCGCTCGGATGTCACGAGCGCGGACCACACTGCGCTGAGTCTGGCCGGCCGCCTCGACCGCGGCGAACAAGCTGTAGAGGGTGCCGAGCGGCTGGTCGATCTCGGCAGGACCCGTCAGCCGTGAGGTGCGACCACGTTCGCCCTTGACCACCCCGGCCTGCCGCAGGCGTCGAAGCGCCTCACGCACGGTGTGCCGGCTGACCTGGTACTCCTCCGCCAGCGCCAGCTCGCCCGGGAATGCGGCAGCGAACTCGCCGGCCTCCACCCGGCGTTCGAGGTCGTCGTGCACCTGCTCCCACAGGGGCTTGGACAGCGTCCGGTCCAGGGCAGTGGCGCCCGGTGCAAGGCCGCGGTCGATGGCGCTCATCCGAGCATCCCTGCCTGCGGTGCGTTCATAAGAGTGGAGTGTCGCGGAGCTTGAGGATCTCGAGCAGGAAGCGAGCCGCGGTGCCACCAGACTCGCGCGCCAGGTCGATGGCCGCTGGGACCCCGAGGTCGGTGACCAAAAGGCGCAGCACCTCCTCGACCGCCGCCTCACTCTTCGAGGAAGTTCCGGCAGCGGCGCGCAGGTCCTCGAGAACGATCGAGGCTGCGTCGAACTCGGACTCCACGCACTCCCAAGGCTGGTCCCAGGCACGGTTCAACAACGCCGTCCTGATCGCGGCACCACTGTGGCGTTGGAGCAGGTCGCTCACGAGCACGAGGTTGCCGGTCGACTTCGCCATCTTGGCACCGTCGAGCCGGACCTCGCCCACGTGCACGGACGTGCGTGCGAAGGGGGTCACGCCGGTCGCGGCCTCGGCCATCGCCGCCAGGTAGGCGTGGTGGGGGAAGCGCAGATCGACCCCCCCTACGAGCACGTCGACCGAGTTGCCGACGCACGACATCGCCATTGCGGCGCACTCCGCGTGCCACCCCGGGCGTCCCCACCCCCACGGACTCGGCCACGCGGGATCCTGGTCGAGTGACGGCCGCCAGACGGCCACGTCGAAGCTCGACTCTCGACCGGGCACGCCGTGCTGATCCCCGTATGCGGCCGAGGCGGCCAGCGCCTCTTCATCGCTGAGTCCGCCCCTCGCCGGAACGTCCGCGCCCCGGAAGTAGACAAAGCCATCGCGCTCGTAGGCCGCACCGGCCACGAGGAGGGCCGCTGCGAGGCGTTGCACGGCGCCGATGTGCCGACGCGCGTGCGGAGTTGTGGCCGGTCGCGCCACGGCGAGGGCCGTCATGTCGCGGTCGAACAAGAACTCCTGGGACAGCGCGAGCTGGTCGTAGGGGTGCCCGCGACCGCGCGCGGCTGCCGTCAGGACGTCGTCGACGTCGGTGACGTTGCGGCACAAGATCGCCTCGACCCCTGTGGCGTGGGCCAGGGAGGTGATCAGGTCGGCCCAGACGAACGTGGACGCGTGACCCACGTGCGTGACGTCGTACGGCGTGATCCCGCACGTGTACATCCGCAAAGGTCCGGACATCACGAGGCCGACCCCGGCCAAGGTCAGCGGAAGCGGGATCGAGACGTCGACGGGATACCGGCCGGCCACGCCCACGACGCCCGGCAGGCTCTCACTGGCGAATCGAGACGACTGGTTGCCCACCCGCAAAGTGTGCCTCACATCGACGTCCCGGCGCGGCGATCGCGCGCGCCACACGCGGAGCCGCCCCTGAAGACCTTGTGGGACGCGGCGACGGGTCGTAGAGTGCTGGGTTAAATGTCCGGTCATATCAACGAGGAAGGCCGCAACATGGTGCAGGTCGAGATCATTGACACCAGCGAACTCGGTGACCGCAGCTATGTGGTGCATGACGGAACCACGGCGGTCGTCGTGGACCCGCAGCGTGACCTGGACCGAGTCCACGCCATGATCGAGCGGCTCGGCCTGAGCGTGAGTGCGGTGGCCGAGACGCACATCCACAACGACTACGTGACCGGTGGCTGCGAGCTGGCGCGCACTACAGGAGCCGACTACCTGGTCTGCGCGCGAGACGCCGTCGCGTTCGACCGGCGTTCGGTCGAGGACGGCGACGAGCTCACCTTCGGTTCGATGACCGTGCGGGTCGTCGCCACCCCAGGTCACACGCACACGCACCTGTCGTACGCCGTCTCCTCCCAGGACTCGCCCGACCAGGTTGCTGTGTTCACCGGCGGCTCCCTGTTGTTCGGCAGTGTCGGTCGCCCCGATCTCGCGGGCGAGGAGCACACCGACGAGCTCGCCCGGAGCCAGTTCCACTCGGCTCGCAAGCTGGTCTCGCTGCTGCCAGACGGCACGGACGTGTTCCCGACACACGGGTTCGGCAGTTTCTGCTCGTCCGGTTCGGCAGTGGGCGGCGACGCCTCGACCGTTGGCGAGGAGAAGCGCCGCAACGACGCGCTGACCGAGGACGACGAGGACGCCTTCGTCGAGCGGCTGGTCGCCAACCTGACCGCCTACCCCGCCTACTACGCCCACATGGACGCTCGGAACCTGGCGGGCCCGGGTCCGGCCGACCTCAGCCCGCCCGATTCGGTCGACGACGAGGAGCTGCGCAAGCGCCTCGACGCGGGCGAGTGGGTGGTCGACCTGCGCAGCCGCAAGGTCTACCCCTCGGCCCACCTCCGCGGCAGTATCGCGATCGACCTTGGTGGCCAGTTCGCCACCTACCTGGGCTGGCTCATCCCGTGGGGAACGAGCCTGACCCTGATCGGGGAGACGCAGGACGACGTTGCCCAGGCGCAGCGACAGCTGGTCCGGATCGGCATCGAACGTCCCGAAGGGGCCGCGGTCGGCGACGTCACCTCGATGCTGGGAGGGGAGACCTCGAGCTATCCCACTGCCACCTTCGCGGAGCTGAAGGACGAGCTCGACGCACACCCCGACGGAGACGACGCGCGGCCGGTGGTCCTCGACGTACGCCGCGACGACGAGCGCGCGAGCGACTCAGTCACCGGCTCGAGCCACATCCCGATGCACTCGCTCCTCCAACGGCTGGGCGAGGTGCCCGACGGGAGGCTCTGGGTGCATTGCGCGAGCGGTTTCCGTGCCTCGATCGCCGCCAGCCTGCTGGCGCGCGCAGACCACGACGTCGTGCTGGTCGACGACGAGTTCGATGCGGCGCACAAACTCGGCCTCACGGCATCCACAAGCTGAAGGATTCCTCATTCACCACCAACACGCTCGGGTCGCGTGACCTGAGGACCACCGGAGGTAGGAGAGCAGATGTCCAGCACCACGCACCATCAGGTCGTCATCATCGGCGGGGGTAGCGCCGGCATCAGCGTCGCGGCCCGCCTCAGGCACGCTGGGATCCAC
>JBBSVL010000187.1:0-5813 GCA_038233595.1 Propionibacteriales bacterium
GCCGACGACTACGTCACCAAGCCCTACTCCCCCCGCGAGCTGGTCGCCCGGATCCGGGCGGTGCTGCGTCGGGGCCTGGGCGAGACTGCATCCGAAGCTGACCCGGCCGTGCTGGAGGCCGGGCCGGTGCGGATGGACGTCGAGCGGCACGTCGTCAGTGTCAGCGGCGTGGACACCCGGCTGCCGCTCAAGGAGTTCGAGCTGCTGGAGATGTTCCTGCGCAACCCCGGCCGGGTGCTCACCCGCGGCCAGCTCATCGACCGGGTCTGGGGCTCGGACTACGTCGGGGACACCAAGACCCTCGACGTACACGTCAAGCGGCTGCGGACCAAGCTGGAGCCCGACCCGGCCGAGCCGAGGTACCTGGTGACCGTGCGCGGGCTGGGCTACAAGCTCGATCTCTGAGCTCCGCCCAGCATGCGGCTCGGTAGTTGTCGTGGTTTGCTGACCGGATGCGATGGAACGACCAACCGACCGAGCAGATCAATTGGCACTGGCAGCGTCTGGGTGCGGTTCGCCCCGGCTCACGCGATCGCCCGTGCCGCTCTCACCCACCACACCGGGTGACCTCACGGCCAGCTCCCGAACGGGCTGCTACGCCACGGGCTTGGTTTGCAACGTCCCGGCGCGGCGTTGGTGAGTTTCGGTGGTCGGTGCGGCTCCGGTCGAGTCGAGGACCGTCAGGGTGATGACCGGCAGCGCCTGAGCGGTCGTCGAGTCGAACAACGCGCGAGCGTTCGCCGCGCACACACTGTGTCGGTCGGCCGGGTTGGTGAAGGCGCGGTCGATCGCGTGCGCCGGGACGAACCGACCGCCCATACCGTGCCCTGTGATGCGGTCTCGTCGGCCGCGCCACCAGCGCTCGAGCGGCCTGTTCGTGTGCTGTGGCGCGGCGGACCTCGACGTCGAGGATGGTGAGTTCGCGATAGTCCCGGCGGACCAGCTCGCCCAGGATCCGTTCCCCGAACGGCGGCCAGGACAGGGTGCCTTTAATGACGATGTTCTCGCCGCGCGCGAGACAGTAGGTGCGTAGCTGGTTGAGGAATGCGAGGGACTCCTCGTGGACGAGTGTGGCCAGTTCGGCAGGCATGATGGGGTGCCCGCCGGTGAGTACGTGGCTGAGCAGGTCGTCGTAGCCGCCCCACCAGGTCCTCGATCAGGTAGTCCTTCACCACGTCGGCGTCCAGACGGCGCCAGCCCTCATCGACGCCGAGTTGGTCGACCGCGCGGGATCTCCCGGCGCCCGGTACGCCGGGGGTGAGTAAGGCGGCTCGGCCTTCTCGGGTCACGCTGTGCTGGCGGGCGAGGTAGTGGCCGCGTAGGTCTCGCCACAGCTCGCGGCGCGCCGGCGTCAGGTCGGCACGCCGGAAGTTCTGCGGCTGCATCACGGTGGAGCGGCTACCGGTGGGTGACAACGGCCCGTCATAGGCCAGCAGATCTGTCAGCTCGGCGGCAACCTTTGCCCGCAGTTCGTCGGCGTCGCCAGACATCAAGCAGTGCGCTCGAACAGCAGTGCATAGTCCTGATCACTGATGTAACCCTCATCCGCGGCGCGCGCCAGGTCTTGCCAGCTGCCGGGTACGTACTGCACGGGCCACACGTTGTCGGCATCGAGGAAACGGTCGTGAGTCCGGGCCAGGCCGTGAACGTGTCGATCATCTGGGTATGGGCCAGCTCGCCAGCGGCGTAACGCAGCGCGACTTGAGCGTAGCCGAACGAAAGCCGGTCGTTGCGTCGAGCAGATGGCCAGGTGACGGCCGCGTCGACGTCGTTGCGTCCGGGTTGCGTCAACAGCGAGCTGGTCGTTGAGCTGCGCGGCGCGCTCGATGAGGGCACGTACGGTGCGATGGAGACCGTCCAGCCGGCACCCAGGGCAACGCTGCCGCCGGCGCAGTCCGCCGACACGGCCACCGACCTGGACCTGCACCCGGACCAGGCGCCGCTGTAGGACCAAGGGGCGCGTTCTGAAGATGGAGTCCGGAGACGAGGAGCCCTCGCCGCCGCTCTCATCGTGGTCTCATCAGCGTCCCTCCAGGCTGCCTTGCATGACGATCACCAGGAACCCGCCCAAACGACTCGTGCTCACCGCAGTCTCGATCTGCGTGCTGACCGGCACGTCGGCGTGTGGCGGGTCGGGGACCAGCTCCGCCCCGAGCGCGGCGGCAAGCGCCTCCTCCCCCGGCAACGCCACTTCACCCAGTGCGACGTCGAGCTCCCCGGGACCGGCCACGGCGGTCGCGCCGGTTCCGGTGGAGAGCAACCCGCCCGGTGACATCCCGGACAACCTGGCGTTCGTGACGTATGCGAACAAGCAGGGTGGCTACTCGTTCACGCACCCGGAGGGCTGGGCCCAGAAGGGCAGCGGGGTGGGCGTCCGCTTCACCGACAAGCTCAACGGCGTGATGGTCACCAGCAGGAAGGCGACCAGCGCGCCGACCGTCTCGAGCGCCCGCACCCACGACGTACCTCGCCTGAAGGGCTCGGTTCCGGCGTTCGAGCTGCGCGGCATCACGGCGGTGACCGTTCCCGGCGGCAAGGGGGTGCGGATCGTGTTCCGGCGCAACTCCGATCCCGATCCGGTCACTGGAAAGGCCTACCGAGACGAGGTGCAGGAGTACCTCGTCTTCAGCGCCGGACGTCTGGTCCAGATGGACCTCTTCGGGCCGGTCGGCGCGGACAACGTCGACGCCTACCGGACGATGTCCCAGAGCCTGAGGATCCAGTGAGCGTGGCACCGGTCCTCGAAGCGCACGGACTCCACCGCTTCTTCCGCCGCGGTGGGGAAGAGGTGGCCGCCCTTCGTGACGTCTCGCTCACGCTGGTCCCCGGCGAGCTGGTGGCGGTGGTTGGTCCTTCGGGATCGGGCAAGTCCACCCTGCTCAACCTGCTTGCCGGGCTCGATGACCCGGACGGCGGTTCGGTCCGGGTCGCCGGCACCCAGCTGAGCCACGAGCCGGCCAACGTCCAGGCACGTGTTCGTGGTCGGCTGATCGGCGTGCTGACCCAGACGAGCGGCCTGGTCGAGCACCTCGACGTCCTCGACAACCTGAGACTGGCCGCGTCGTTCCGACCCACCAGGGTGAGCACGGTCGACCTGGGCGCCCTGCTGGAGTCGGTGCTGCTGACCCACCGGGCCCATGCCCGGCCCTCGACCCTGTCCGGTGGTGAGACAGCCCGAGCCAACCTGGCCGTGGCACTCGCCGGTGGTCCCCGGCTGCTACTCGCGGACGAGCCCACGGCCGAGGTCAGTACTGCCGAGGAGTCGACCCTGCTCGACCTGCTTCGCGCCCTGCAGCCCTCCGAAGGTGCCACCTTGGTCGTGACGCACTCACCGGCGGTCGCCCGGGCCGCCGACCGAACCCTGCACCTGGTCGACGGGCGGGCCTCGTGAGCGCCGAGGAGCAACCGCTGGTCTCGGCGCGTTCACTGGGCATCCGCTATCCCGGCGTCGAGATCCTGCGCGACGTCGACCTCGACGTCCGTGCCGGGATGCATGTTGCGGTGACCGGCAGGTCAGGCAGCGGGAAGACCACGCTTCTGCTGGTGCTGGCGGGTCTGCTGCCCCCCTCCAGCGGAACGGTGACGTGGCCCGGCCTGGCCGCCGAGCCCCAGCTCAGACGAGCCGCGATCGGCATGGTGTTCCAGGCGCCGTCCCTGATGCCCGAGCTGACTGCCCTCCAGAACGTGACCCTTCCGCTGCGACTGCGGGGCTCGGACCCCGAGTCGGCTGGTGCCGCGGCGCTGAGCGCCTTGGTGAGTGTGCGTTCCGACGACTTCGCGGGGGCCCTGCCGGCCCAGCTCTCCGGTGGCCAGCAACAGCGCGTGGCGATCGCACGTGCGCTGGCCGGAGACCACCGGTTGGTGCTCGCCGACGAGCCGACCGGCGCCCTGGACCGCGCTCACGCCCACGAGGTGGCCCTGGCCCTTCGTGACGGTGTGGCCGCCACCGGCGGCGCGCTCGTCCTGGCCACGCACGACCCTGAGCTGGCCGCCATGTTCGACCAACAGGTCGCCGTCGCTGACGGCGCGCTCACCGGGACGAGGAACTGATGAGAACCACCCGATGGTTGACCGGACTGGTCCGTCGCCGCCCCGTCGAGCTCCTGGTCGCGGCGGTGAGCATCGCGATCACCGTGGCGTTCGTCGCCTCCCTGGGGGCGTTCGTGACCCAGAGTCATGCCGCGCTCACGGTGCGGGCGGCGGCATCGGTGCCCGTGGACTGGCAGGTCCAGGTGACGCCACAGGGTGACCTGGCCAAGGTCACCCGCGACGTCCGACGCCTGCCGGGCCTGCGGGCCGTCGAGCAGGTCTCGTACGCACACGTCCGCTCCCTGAAGTCGTCGGGACCACAAGGCGCGCGGGCGACCGGTGCGGCGTACGTCGTGTCCATCCCGCCGAGCTACACCGCCACCTTCCCGGGCGAGATCCGGCACCTGCTCGGCGCAAGAACCGGCTCGATGCTGTTCCAGCAGACGGCGGCGAACCTCGCCACCGAGCCCGGCGGCCGGATCACGGTGCAGACCGCGTCCGGAAGCAAGCCGCTGACCGTGAACGGCATCGTCGACCTGCCCGTGGAGGACTCGTTCTTCCAGGTCGTCGGGCTCGCACCCGGCGCCGGGGTGAGTGCGCCGCCGGACAACGTGGTCCTGGTGCCACCGGCTGTGTTCCGGTCGGTCATCGGGAAGACGACCGTCGTACACCAGCTGCACGTCGGGTTCACCCACTCCGGGCTGCCCTCGGACCCGCAGACCGCCGCCATTGCGGTGCAGGGGCGGGCCAACCATTTTCAGGCCGCCGTCGCCGGCGGTGCACTGGTCGGCGACAACCTCGGCACCGCACTGACCGCCGCCGGTGAGGACGCCCGCTACGCCAACCTGCTGTTCCTGCTCCTCGGCCTCCCGGGACTGGCCCTGGCCGCGGTGGTCGCGGCACTCGTTGTGGCGCTCCGGTCCGACCGGCGGCGCCGCGAGATCGCCCTGCTTCGCCTGCGCGGTGCCTCGGTCGGCCACGTCGTGGGCATGGTGGCCGGCGAGGCGCTGGCGATCGCCGCGCTGGGCGCAGTCCTGGGTGTCCCGTTGGCCGCACTCGCCGTCCGCCTCGCGTTGCCGACGGGCACCTCGCTGGCGACCGGATGGACGGTGACCGCTGTGGTCGGAGGTCTGCTGCTCGCGCTGGCGACGCAAGCCGGCCCGGTGGTCCGACTCGCCTTCGGGCGGGACCGGACCGGCGTCGCGGCCGAGGCGTCCCGTGGCGTTCGCTCCGGCACGCCCTGGCCGCTCAAGGCCGGGCTCGACGTGATCCTGCTCATCGGCGCAGCCATCTCCTTCGCGCTGACCGCACGCAGCGGCTATCAGGTGGTCCTGGCTCCGGAGGGCATCCCGCAGACGCAGGTCAACTATGCGGCGCTCGCGGGCCCGGCGTTGGCCTGGCCTGGTCTGGCGCTGCTGGTCTGGAGGCTGACCTCGTGGGTAACCGGGCGCAGGACCGGACGCTGGTCCCGCCAGCTGCCCGGGAGGGCACCCGAGCTCGAGGCCGCCGCTCTGCGCCAGCGTCGCAGGTTGATCGCGCGAGGAGCCGCCGGCCTTGCCGTGGCGCTCGGTCTTGCGGCGTCGACCGCCATCTTCACCGCGACCTACGACACCCAGTCGCGCGTCGACGTGGCCCTTACGGTGGGTAGCGACGTCGCCGTGGTCGAGCCACCGGGATCGGTGGTGGGCCCGCAGTCGGCGCAGCAGCTCGCCCAGGTGCCCGGCGTACACGGCGTCGAGCCACTGCAGCACCGCTTGGGCTACGTCGGACCGGATCTGCAGGAC
>JBBSVL010000188.1:0-5790 GCA_038233595.1 Propionibacteriales bacterium
CCGCGTGCTGATCGAGCAGGCCAAAGGCATGTTCGCCGAACGCCACGACGTCGACATGAACGGCGCGTTCACCGCAATCCGCACCCACGCGCGCCGCACCGGCCAGCCCCTGGCCTCGGTCGCCAACCAGGTCATCGACGGTACCCTGGACCAGGCCGCCCTGCTGCCCTCCTGACCCGTCGAGCTGCGCGAGAAGCACCTTCGAACTGCGTGAAAAACACCCTCCGGGCAGTGCACTTCACCCATCTCGAAGGTGCTTTTCGCGCAGCTCAACGTCGCGGGGGGAGCCAGTCGAAGCCGGGGGTCGTGTCCAGGCGCAGGGCAGGAAGGTTGGGCCGGTGCTCCCGGAGCGCACCGACGGCCGTGTCCAGGGCCGTCTGGAGGCGGTCGGCACGGCCCCCGAGCTCGTGGTTGCGGGCGCGGAGCGCGGCGACCTGGTTCTCCAGCTCGAGGATCCGGCGCACGCCTTCGAGGCCGATGCCCGCCGCTGTGAGCTCGGCAACCTCACGGAGCAGCTCGATGTCGTGCAGCGAGTAGCGCCGGCCACCACCGCCGGCGCGGCCCGGTGAGACCAGGCCGAGCCGGTCGTAGGTGCGCAGCGTCTGCGGGTGCAGACCGGTCAGCTCGGCGGCGACGCTGATCACGTAGACGGCGGCGGCGGGCCCGGGTGGGCGCGGGATGCGGCCGGGGTCCCGTGGCATCACACGCTCCTGCCACCGTGGTCGGCGAACAGCCCGGCCCTCGGGTCGGCCCCGGTGCCGGCCGCCTTGAAGGCGTCGACAGCAGTGCGTTGCGCCTCGGTGAGCGACGGCGGGACCTGCACCTGGACGGTCACCAGCAGGTCGCCCTTGGTGCCGTCGCGGCGCGGGGCACCGCGCCCCCGCACCCGGAAGGCACGGCCACCCGGAGTGCCCGGCGGGATCCGCACCGTCACCGGCGATCCCGCCATCGTCGGGACCTTGATCTCGGCGCCGAGCGCGGCCTCGTCGAAGGTCACGGGTACGTCGATGGTCAGGTTGTCGCCCTTGCGATGGAAGAGCTGGTGCGAGCGCACCTTGACCACGACCAACAGGTCGCCGGCGGTGCCACCCTGCTCGCCGGCACCGCCCTTGCCGCGCAGCCGGATCTTCTGGCCGTCCTTGACCCCGGCCGGGATCCGCGCCGAGATGGTGCGGCTGGACACGCCGTGGCCGCTGCCGTGGCAGACCGGGCACACCTCGTCGTAGACCAGCTGTCGGCCGTGGCACTCCGGGCAGGTCTCGTTCATCATGAAGCCGCCCCCTACCGAGGACGCGACCGAACCACTGCCCTGGCAGGTCGGGCAGATGTGTGGGCGGGTGCCCGGCTTGCCACCGGTGCCCTGGCAGTGGGCGCAGGGTGCGTCCGAGCTCAGCCGGAGCGGCAACGTGGTGCCGTTGACCGACTCCTCGAAGCCGATCGTGACCTCCGCCTCGATGTCGGCACCGCGACGCGGCTGCTGCCGCGTGCGGCGGGCGCCCGTGCCGCCTCCGCCGCCGCCGAACATGCCGCCGAGGATGTCGCTGAGGTCGAACCCCTCGGCACCACCACCGGTCGTGGTGCGGCCGCCGCCGAACCCACCGGGGAAGCCGCCTCCCCCGAAGCCACCGCCGGCGTAGGAATCCCGGATCTCGTCGTAATCCTTGCGCTTCTTGGTGTTGCCGACCACGTCATAGGCCTCGGCGACCTGCTTGAACCGGTCGAGCTTGGCGGTGTCGCCGGGGTTGGAGTCGGGGTGGTTCGCCCGCGCCAGCTTCCGGTAGGCCTTCTTGATCCCGGCCGCCTCAGCGTCCTTCTTCACGCCCAGGACCTGGTAGAAGTCCTTGGTCGCCCAGTCGGCGTTGCTCACGCGGTCACCCCCTTCCTCTCATTCATCGTGGTTGACGAGGTTGCCCTGCAACCGTCTCGAAACCACGTGCGGTTCATTGTTCCGGGTCGAGCACCGTCACCTTGGCCGCTCGTAGGACGCGCTCACCGATCCGGTAGCCCGCCTGGGCAACGTGCTCGACGCTGGTCGTGGTGACCTCCGCCGAGTGCCCGTGCATCAGCGCCTCGTGGACGTTGGGGTCGAACGCGTCGCCCTGCGCGCCGTACTTGGCCAGGCCGAGACCGGACACCACCCGCTCCAGCGACTCGGCGACGGCCTTGAAGCCGCCCTCGAGCTCACCGTGCTCGCGGGCTCGGTCGATGTCGTCGAGGACCGGGAGCAACGAGGTCAGCGCGGCGAACGTGGCGTTCTCACGGACCAGGTCACGGTCCCGCTCGACCCGTCGCTTGTAGTTGACGTACTCCGCCTGCAGGCGCTGCAGGTCCAACGTGCGCTCCGCCAGCTCCTTGGCCAGCTCCTTGGCCAGCTGCTCGACCAGCTGCTCGGCGGCCGGCTCCGCCGCCCGGCCCTCGGCGTCGGTCTCCCCGGCCGCGCTCAGGTCGCGGGGCTCCAGGTGACCGCCCTCCTCGAGCCAGTTCGAGAGCCCGGACGTGTCGTCCACACCGTCCGGGCCGTCCACGCCCGGCCCAGGGCGGGGAGCCGCTGTCTCCCCGCCCACGGGCTGGTCGCCTGCGGTCACTTCTGCTCACCCTCGGAGGTGTCGGACTCGTCGACGATCTCGGCGTCGACCACATCACCCTCGTCGTCCGCCGCTCCCCCCGTCGAGCCGGCGGCCTCGGACTCAGCGCCCGGCTCACCGGCCGGCGCCTCGGCGTTGGCGTACATCGCCGTACCCATCTTCTGGCTGGACTCTCCGAGCTTGCTGATCGCCGCGGTGAACGCGTCGGCCCCGGTCTCCTCGTCCTCGAGCAGCTTCTTGAGGTCGTCGACATCGGTCTGCACCTCGGTCTTCACGTCCTCCGGCAGCTTCTCGGCGTTGTCCGCGAGGAACTTCTCGGTGTTGTAGACCAGCCCGTCGGCCTGGTTGCGCACGTCGACGGCCTCGCGGCGCTTGCGGTCCTCCTCGGCGTACTGCTCGGCGTCGGCGACCATCCGGGCGACCTCGTCCTTGGACAGCGCGCTGCCGCCGGAGATCGTCATGGACTGCTCCTTGCCGGTGCCGCGGTCCTTGGCGGAGACGTGCACGATGCCGTTCGCGTCGATGTCGAAGGTGACCTCGATCTGCGGGACACCACGGGGAGCAGGCGGCAGGCCGGTCAGCTCGAAGTTGCCCAGCGGCTGGTTCTGCGCCCACATCTGGCGTTCGCCCTGCGCGACCTTGATCTCCACCGAAGGCTGGTTGTCGTCGGCGGTGCTGAACACCTCCGACTTCTTGGTGGGAATCGTGGTGTTGCGCTCGATCAGGGTGGTCATCACACCGCCCTTGGTCTCGATGCCCAGGCTCAGCGGGGTCACGTCGAGCAGCAGCACGTCCTTGACCTCGCCCTTGAGCACGCCCGCCTGCAGCGCTGCACCGATCGCGACGACCTCGTCGGGGTTGACGCCCTTGTTGGGCTCCTTGCCGCCGGTCAGCTCGCGTACGACGTCGGCGACGGCGGGCATCCGGGTCGAGCCACCGACCAGCACCACGTGGTCGATCTTGCTCACGTCGAGACCGGCGTCCTTGATCACCGAGCGGAACGGCGCCTTGGTGCGATCCAGCAGGTCGGCGGTGACCTTCTGGAACTCCGCGCGGGTCAGCTTCTCCTCGAAGTGCAGCGGCCCGGACTCGCCGTGGGTGATGTAGGGCAGGTGCACCGTGGTCTCGCTCGAGCTGGACAGCTCGATCTTGGCCTTCTCGGCGGCCTCGTTGAGCCGCTGCAGCGCGATCTTGTCCTTGGCCAGGTCGACGCCGTTGTTGTCCTTGAACTTCTTGACCATCCACTCCACGACGCGGGTGTCCCAGTCGTCACCACCGAGGTGGTTGTCACCGCTGGTGGCCTTGACCTCGACCACACCCTCGCCGATCTCCAGCAGGGACACGTCGAAGGTGCCGCCGCCGAGGTCGAAGACCAGGATGGTCTGGTCGGACTGACCCTTGTCGAGCCCGTAGGCCAGCGCGGCCGCGGTGGGCTCGTTGACGATCCGGCTCACGGTCAGGCCGGCGATCTCGCCGGCCTCCTTGGTGGCCTGGCGCTGGGAGTCGGAGAAGTACGCCGGCACGGTGATCACCGCGTCTGTCACGGTCTCGCCGAGGTAGGCCTCCGCGTCACGCTTGAGCTTCTGCAGCACGAACGCGCTGATCTGCTGGGGCGTGAACGACTTGTCGTCGATCTTGACCGTCCAGTCGGTGCCCATGTGCCGCTTGACCGAGCGGATCGTCCGGTCGATGTTGGTCACGGCCTGGCGCTTGGCGACCTCGCCGACCAGCACCTCGCCCGACTTGGAGAAGGCCACCACGGACGGGGTCGTCCGGGCGCCTTCGGCGTTTGCAATGACGGTGGGTTCTCCACCCTCGAGGACAGAGACGACGCTGTTCGTCGTCCCGAGGTCGATGCCGACCGCACGTGCCATGTCTGTGGTACCTCCATGTTGGTGTAACGGTGTTGGTGCCTGTTGGTGCGACTTGGTGAGTGGTAGGGACCAACGTCCCCGACCACCCGGATGCTTCGAGTCTGTCAAAAAACCTGAGCCGACTCAACTCAACTTCGAGTCATCTGGCACAACTGCCTCGAGGGCGACTTGATTCCCGACTTCCGGCCATCCCGGCGTACTCCCCGAGGACCGTGGTAATTCAACCCACCCACGGTGCAGGGTGTACCCATGCCGACTCACACCACGGTCGTCCTGTTCGGTGCCACGGGTGACCTCTCGCGCCGCAAGCTGCTGCCCGGGATGCTGCACCTGTTCGAGGCCGGGCTGGTCCCGGAGATCCAGGTGGTCGGCACCTCGCTGGAGGACCACGACCGCGACTCGTTCGTCGAGCTGGCCCGCGAGGCGGTCACCGAGTTCGGCAACGAGGGCGACCTCAAGGCATGGGACGCCTTCGCGCCGCGGTTGCACTGGGCTCCCGGCGCCGACGGCGCGGAGGGCCTGCACAAGGTCGTCGCCGAGGCGGAGGAAGCGTCCGGGGCGGACGGCGAGTCCCGCCGGCTGCACTACCTCAGCGTCCCCCCGTCTGCGGCCCTGAGCGTGGTGCACCTGCTCGAGAAGGCGAACCTGGTCGAGCGCAGCCGGATCGTGATGGAGAAGCCGTTCGGAATCGACCTGGATTCCGCGCAGAGCCTCAACGCCGAGCTGCACGAGGTGTTCGCCGAGGAGCAGATCTTCCGGATCGACCACTTCCTGGGCAAGGAGGCGGCACAGAACATTCTGGCCTTCCGCTTCGGCAACGGCCTGTTCGAGCCGATCTGGCACCGCAACCACATCGACCACGTCCAGATCGACGTCCCCGAGTCGCTGGGGCTTGCTCAGCGGGCCAGCTTCTACGAGGGGACCGGTGCCTACCGCGACATGGTGGTCACGCACCTGTTCCAGGTGATGGCGTTCACCGCGATGGAGCCGCCGACCGCCCTGGAGCCGTTCGCGATCAGTGAGGAGAAGAACAAGGTCTTCCGGTCCATGTGCCGCATCGAGCCGGGCGACGTCATACGCGGCCAGTTCATCGGCTACCGCGACATCCCCGGCGTCGCCCCGGGCTCCGAGACCGAGACCTTCATCGCGCTCAAGTGCTACATCGACAACTGGCGCTGGGCGGGCGTGCCGTTCTACCTGCGCACCGGAAAGGAGATGGCCGAAGGCGCCCGGATCATCTCGATCGCGTTCAAGGAGCCGCCACGGTCGATGTTCCCGGCCGGCTCCGGGGTGGGTGACCACGGCCCGGACCACCTGACCTTCGACCTCGC
>JBBSVL010000189.1:0-5736 GCA_038233595.1 Propionibacteriales bacterium
GGTCGACCTGTCCCACGCGCAGAACATCAAGTCCGCCAAGCGGATGGTCGAGCGCGCCGTACGCCCCGAGGTCTGGGACGTGCTGGAGGAGGTCATCGCCGAGCACCCGGTGCTGCTCAACCGTGCGCCGACCCTGCACCGTCTCGGCATCCAGGCCTTCGAGCCGCAGCTGATCGAGGGAAAGGCGATCCAGATCCACCCGCTCGTCTGCTCGGCGTTCAACGCCGACTTCGACGGTGACCAGATGGCGGTGCACCTGCCGCTGTCTGCCGAGGCCCAGGCCGAGGCGCGGATCCTGATGCTCTCGACGAACAACATCCTCAAGCCGTCGGACGGTCGCCCCGTGACCATGCCTACCCAGGACATGATCATCGGCATCTTCTTCCTCACCACCGACCGCGCCGGCAAGGGCGAGGGACGCGCGTTCTCCTCGACCGCCGAGGCGATCATGGCGCTGGACCGCGGCGAGATCGACCTGCAGAGCCAGGTCCGGATCCGGCTGAGTGACGTCGTGACCCCCACGGGTACGCAGACGCCGGAAGGCTGGAACGACGGTGACGACGTCACCTTGGACACGACCCTGGGTCGCGCGCTCTTCAACGAGGCTCTCCCGGCCGACTACCCCTTCGTGAACTTCGAGGTGGGCAAGAAGCAGCTCGGGGTGATCGTCAACGACCTCGCCGAGCGCTACTCCAAGGTCCAGGTGGCCAACTCACTGGACGCCCTCAAGGAGGCCGGCTTCTCCTGGGCGACCCAGTCCGGCGTGACCGTGTCGATCGAGGACGTGGTGACCCCCAGCAACAAGCTGGAGATCCTCAGCACGTTCGAGGACCAGGCCGCCAAGGTGCAGAAGCAGTACGACAACGGTCTGATCACCGACGACGAGCGTCGCCAGGAGCTGATCGAGATCTGGACGCAGGCCTCCAACGAGGTGGCGCAGGCCATGGAGAAGAACTTCGACCGGGCCAACCCGATCTTCATGATGGTGGACTCCGGCGCGAGCGGAAACATGATGCAGATGCGTCAGGTCGCCGCGATGCGTGGTCTGGTGGCCAACCCGAAGGGCGACATCATCCCGCGGCCGATCAAGTCGAACTTCCGTGAGGGTCTCTCGGTGCTGGAGTACTTCATCTCCACCCACGGCGCCCGCAAGGGTCTGGCCGACACGGCGCTGCGTACGGCCGACTCGGGGTACCTGACCCGGCGCCTGGTCGACGTCTCCCAGGACGTGATCATCCGTGAGGACGACTGCGGCACCGAGCGTGGTCTGCCCAAGCGGATCGGCGTCAGGCTGGAGAGCGGGGTGGTGGTCAAGGACGAGAACGCCGAGACCGCGGCGTACGCCCGTTCGGCTGCCGTCGAGGTCGTCCACCCGACCACCGGGGAAGTGCTGGCCACCGCCGGTCAGGACCTCGGCGACGTCAAGATCGACGAGATGATCGAGGCCGGTATCGAGGAGGTCAAGGTCCGCTCCGTGCTGACCTGTGACGCCAAGACCGGGACCTGTGCCAAGTGCTACGGCCGCTCGCTGGCCACCGGCAAGCTCGTCGACATCGGTGAGGCCGTCGGCATCATCGCGGCGCAGTCGATCGGTGAGCCCGGCACCCAGCTGACCATGCGCACCTTCCACACCGGTGGTGTTGCATCGGCAGACGACATCACGCAGGGCCTGCCCCGCGTGGTCGAGCTGTTCGAGGCGCGTCAGCCCAAGGGTCGTGCCCCGATCACAGAGGCCGCCGGCCGGATCACCATCGAGGACAGCGACAAGGCCCGCAAGGTCCTGGTCACGCCCGACGACGGCTCCGAGGTGCAGGAGCACCCGGTCTCGAAGCGGTCGCGGCTGCTCGTCGGTGACGGCGACCACGTCGAGGTCGGCGACCAGCTGACCCAGGGTGCACCCGACCCGCAGGAGGTCCTGCGGATCCTCGGCGTCCGCAAGGCGCAGGAGCACCTGGTCGACGAGGTCCAGGCGGTCTACCGCAGCCAGGGCGTGTCGATCCACGACAAGCACATCGAGATCATCGTGCGGCAGATGCTGCGCAGGGTCACGGTGATCGAGTCCGGTGACACGCGCCTGCTGCCCTCCGACCTGGTGGACCGGGTCCGCTACGAGGAGGAGAACCGTCGGGTCGTGTCGGAGGGCGCCAAGCCGGCGTCGGGCCGTCCGGTGCTGATGGGCATCACGAAGGCGTCACTCGCCACCGAGTCGTGGCTGTCCGCGGCCTCCTTCCAGGAGACCACCCGGGTGCTGACCGACGCAGCGATCAACAACAAGTCGGACTCGCTGCGAGGTCTGAAGGAGAACGTGATCATCGGCAAGCTGATCCCGGCCGGTACCGGTCTCGACCGGTACAAGAACGTCCGGGTGGAGCCCACCGAGGAGGCCCGTGCGGCCGCCTACCAGGTGGCCGACTACAGCGCCTACGGAGACGACTACTTCGGCTCCAGCTCGGGTCAGACGGTTGCCCTGGACGACTTCGACTTCGGGTCCTACCAGAACTGATCCACCGCGTTGGCCCGCCCCCGTGTCCGGGGGCGGGCCGACGCGCGTTCTGGGGCTCCGCCAGCCGTGGGGGTGGTTGACAGTCCTCGGTGGACACGGTTTCGATGGAGTGGTTCGGGGAGGCCGCCTACGGATCCGGAGATGCAGATGAGTGAGTCGCCAGCAGAGGACGAACAGAACCACGGCGAGGAGCCCGACGAGACGGGCGGTGCGGCACCCGGCAACGCGGAGCCGTCCGAGGAGGAGCGCGCGGCGATCGAGGCCGACCGCGAGGAGCGCCTCACCCAGGAGAACCGTCCCGAGGCGGCCGAGGTGGACAACTCGGAGCGTGAGTTCGACCCGGAGACCGGCATGTTCACCGACTCGGAAGGCCACGACGAGGCGGAGAAGGAGTTCCTCCCCGACGAGGAGCTGTAGCGTGCGGACCGAGGGCGCCCGCTCTAGGGGGCTGCCGCAGTCAACGCGGCTTCGCGGGACTGGAACAATGAGCGGGTGACCCAGCCCCAACCGCCCGCACGCACCGACGTGCTCGTCGTGGGAGCCGGGCCCGCAGGATCCTCGGCCGCCGCTTGGGCTGCTCGGGCAGGGCTCGACGTGGTGCTCGCCGACGCGGCGGTGTTTCCCCGCGACAAGACCTGTGGTGACGGACTGACGCCTCGGGCGGTCGGTGAGCTGGCGCTGCTCGGCCAGGACGACTGGATCCGCGCGCACACGGTGAACAAGGGCCTTCGGGCACACGGCTTCGGCCAGACCCTGTACCTGCCCTGGCCGGGTGGCAGCCTCCCCGACTACGGATCCGCGGTCCCCCGAACCGTGCTCGACGACCACCTGCGCACCACGGCGATGAAGTCCGGCGCGCTGGGGGTCGACGGTGCTCGCGCGGTCGACGTACGACGCGCGGGCGGGCGGGTGGCTGCCGTGGTCTTCCAGCGCTCAGGTGAGCGCTTCGAGATCGAGTGCGACCGGCTCGTCGTCGCCGACGGGGTGCGCTCACCGCTCGGCAAGCTGCTCGGGCGGGAGTGGCATCGTGACACGGCGTACGGCGTCGCGGCTCGCTCGTATGTGAGGTCGGCCCAGTCCGACGACCCCTGGATCAGCTCGCACCTCGAGCTGCGTGGGGTGCAGGGTGAGGTCCTCTCCGGCTACGGCTGGATCTTCCCGCTGGGCGACGGTGAGGTGAACATCGGCGTGGGGACGCTGGCCACGGCCAAGCGCCCGGCCGAGGTGGCGCTGCGACCGTTGATGCAGTTCTACGCCGAGCAGCGCCGCGACGAGTTCGAGCTCGACGGGCCGCTCCGGGCGCCGACGTCGGCGATGCTCCCGATGGGCGGAGCCGTCTCCCACGTCGCAGGCCCCAACTGGGTGCTGGTCGGCGACGCTGCCGCGTGCGTGAACCCGCTCAACGGTGAAGGCATCGACTACGGGCTGGAGACCGGCCGATGGGCCGCGGAGCTGCTGACCGAGCGCTCCGGTCAGTCCCCGGACCTCTCTCACACGTGGCCGGCGCTGCTGCGGGAGAGCTACGGCGAGTCGTTCTCCATCGCGCGTCGACTGGCCGGTCTGGTGACCGTGCCGCGGCTGCTGCCGGCGTTGGGTCCCGCCGGGATGCGCTCGACCTGGCTGATGACCCTGGCGTTGCGCTGGATGGGCAACCTGGTCACCGAGGAGGACCGTGACAGCGCGGCCCGGATCTGGCGCTGGGCAGGCCGTCGGTCGCTGCGTCTCGACGACCGCGCTCCGTTCAGCTGAGGGGTGAGGAAGACGACCAGGGACGAGGCGACGTACAGGTTCGTGAACGCGCTCGGCCGTGGTGCCCTGGCGGCGCTCGGGGTGGAGGTCCGGACCCACGGGCTGGAGCACCTGCCGCGCACCGGCCCGGTGCTGCTGGCCAGCACGCACGGCTCCTTCACGGACTTCGTCGTGCTCGAGAAGGCAGCGATCCAGCGTGGCCGCTACGTCCGGTTCCTGACCCGGTACGACGCGTGGGTGCCGCCCCTCGTCTCTCGCGCGATGGATGCGATGCAGCACGTCCCGGTCGACCGGGCGGCGCCGGCCGGTGCCTACCTCACCGCCCGGCGGCTGCTGCTCCGGGGGGAGGCGCTCGGGGTCTTTCCCGAGGCCGGGATCAGCCACGCCTTCACGGTGCGGGCCCTGATGCGCGGCACGGCGGCGCTGGCCCGGGAGACCGGGGTGCCGGTGCTGCCGGTCGCGCTGTGGGGAGGGCAACGGATCTGGTCCGTGGGTGACCCGAAGCCAGCGCCCGACCTGACCCGCGGGCGCGTCGTGGACGTGCGTTTCGGGGCACCGATGCACGTGTCCCCGGGCGACGACGTCAGCACCTGCACGGCGCAGCTGGGACAGACGCTGACCGATCTGCTGGAGCACCTGCAGCTGCTGCCGGAGCACCGTCCCCGGCCGGGAGAGTACGCCGAGTGGTACCCCGCCCACCTGGGCGGCAGGGCGCCCGGGGTCGAGCGGGGACGGATCCTCGACGAGCTGCCGCTCAACGCGTTGCCACCGACCTGGGGGCCGCATTCGCCGACCCCGGCCGGAGCTGTTCCCGGGCCGGCCCGGTGAGCGAGACGGGTGCCGAACCGGCCCGCCGGCAGCGGGTCGCGGCATATGCGGTGCTCAGGAGACGTGTTGTGGACGGTGAGGAGATCCTGCTCACCCGGATGTCCGAGCGCACCCGGATCGCCGGTCTCTGGACCCTGCCCGGCGGCGGGATCGACCACGGGGAGGACCCGCGAGCCGCGCTGGTGCGGGAGGTCTACGAGGAGACCGGTTTGCACGTCGTGCCCGGTGCGGTGCTGGACGTGGGCTCCACCCATTTCACGGGCGCGCGTGCCGACGGGGTGATCGAGGACTACCACGGCATCCATCTGGTCTTCGAGGCAGCGCTGGAGCCGGAGTCGGTGGGGGTGTCGCCGCAGGTCACCGAGTCGGACAGCTCTACCGACGTCTCCCGTTGGGTGCCGCTGACAGAGGCCGCCACGCTGGACCTGCTCAGTGCCGCGGCGTTGGTGGTCGGGCGGATCACCTTTCGAGACTCTCAATAGTGCCGCACTAGCATGGAGCGATGAACCAGCCCACGAGCGAGAGAGAGACCGTCTTCACCTACGGAGCGCCGGGCCTCAAGTTCGGCGCGGGAGCGAGCGACGAGATCGGCTACGACCTCTCGTCGTACGACGTGAAGCGGGTGCTGGTGGTCACCGACCCCGGGGTGGCCGCCA
>JBBSVL010000190.1:0-5707 GCA_038233595.1 Propionibacteriales bacterium
CCCTGGACCATGATGTAGCGACCGACCTGGTCCTCGTTGTTGCACAGTCCGTCGGGGAACCTGGCCGAGGTCGAGTTCAGCAGCAGCCGGGGCGTCTCGATCGAGTACCCCGCCACGGCCACGAACCTGGCCCGCTGCAGGCGCTCGGTCCCCTCGCCCTCCTTGACGTAGGTGACCCCACGGGCGCGGCCCGTGTCGTCGAGCTCGACCCGGGAGACCATGCAGTCGGCCCGGATCTCCACGGCATGGGCCAGTGCGTCGGGGAGATGGGTGACGTAGGGGCTCGCCTTCGCGTTGACCTTGCAGCCCTGCAGGCAGTAGCCACGGTAGATGCAGTGTGGTCTGTTGCCGAAGGTCCCGTTGACGATGCCGACCGGACCCACCCGCATCTCGATGCCCTGCTTGCGCGCGCCACGCCAGATCACGCTGGCCGCCTCGGAGATCGGGTGCGGGGAGAACGGGTAACGGTGCGGGTGACCCCAAGGCCAGTTCTGGCCCGAGACCGGCAGCTCGCGTTCGACCTGCTCGTAGTGGGGACGGAGGTCCTCGTACTCGATCGGCCAATCCGCGCCCACGCCGTCCAAGGTGTGGGTGGAGAAGTCCGAGGGATGGAACCGGGGGGTGTAGCCCGCGTAGTGCACCATCGACCCGCCGACCCCGCGGCCGGAGTTGTTCTTGCCCAGCTCGATCGGGTCGGCGCCACCGATGATCCGCTTCTGGGTCCAGTACAGCGGGTGCGATGCGGCCTCGTCGCTGACCCAGTCCTCGTCGGGGTGCCAGAACGGGCCGGCTTCCAGGATCACCACCCGCCAGCCGGCGCGAGCCATCCGTTGGGCCAGCACCGAACCGCCGGCACCGGCGCCGACAATGACCAGGTCGACCTCGTCGGACTCCTGGTAGCGGCACATGGTGTCCTCGCCGGGCAGCTGCCGGGAGTGCACGTCGAGCAGGTACCGGGAGTCGTTGTCCGCGGGCCCGATGGCGCCCTTGAGCACCCCGCGCAGCAGGTCGCCCATCAGTTCTCGTCCCCCGACGCGCGGACCGGGTCGGCCGAGACGGCACCCGGCTTCTCGAACGGCTCCAGGGTGCTCAGGGGCCCGAGCCGCATGAACCCGCGCGGGTAAGCGGGGCCGCCGAACCCGATCTCGTTCCAGGCCCACGGGTGGGAGTACATGCCGGACAGGATCATCCGCATGCAGACCGACCAGGCGCGCGAGACGTTGACGTCGTCCCAGGCCCCCCCGCTCAGCTTCCCCTGGGCGAGCTGGTCGACGATCGCGTCGCGGGTGTCCTGCTCGGCCGCGGCGAAGTCGTCCTTGCCGTAGCGGGTGCGGGCGACCTCGTCGAGCCCGCGCAGCACGATCCGCCAGGTGTCCCGGTCGTCGGGCATGTCGGCGTACTGGTAGCCGTCCATCCGGCCCGCCGCGAGCTTGTCGTCGATGAACTCGGCCACCGACACGCGTGGCTCCTCGTCCTGGGCGAGCGTGGTGTCGCACAGTGCGCGCAGCGTCGGTTCCTCCTCGGGGGTGAAGAAGCGCAGCGGACCGGAGAGCGCCATCCGTTCCTCGACCACCTTGCGGGTGGCGTGGTCCCAGGTGTCGACCGCGTCGAACACGTCGAAGTCGGGGTAGCGCCCGATCATCTGCGGCGTGGTGCCGCGTTGCTGTCGGGGCAGCCAGCTCGGATGCGGGGGCTGGTTGCCTGGACGGAGCTTGGGCAGATGGCCAGGGTCGCGCATGTCGGGCATCTCGAACCTCCTACTTTTCTCGCCGAAGCACCGCGGCCAGCAGACCCATGCCACCGACCATCGCCATCAGGCCGGGCGCGGAGATCGGCGGGCCCATCGGCAGGTTGTAGGACGCCAGCGCCCACCCCCCGGGCTTGCGGGCGACCCCGCGGGCGTGGAAGTACTCGCCGGCCAGACCGTTGAGCGTGAAGATGCCGGCCGCGATCGGCAGTGCGGTCTTGGCCCAACGCTTGCTGAACACACCACCGATCCCGGCCACGACCAACGGTGGTGTGACGATGATCGGGCTCCACATCACCTTGTTGCCGAAGCTGGCCTTGTAGTGCTCGAGATACACCTCGGCGCCGGTCACCGCCGCTGCCACTGCTGTGAGCCCGGACAGCGCACGTTCGAAGCGGCCGTGCTCGACGTTGACGAAGAAGCGGTCCAAGGCGTGCTCAGTGTCTGTCATGTTCATCTCCTTATCTTCCCGGAAGGAACTCGTGGCCGAACTCGCGTGCGGCCGCGATCGCGCCGGGGATCCCCTCACGTGGTTCGGCGAGGACCGAGCTGGTCATCGCCTTCATCTGCTCAAAGCTGACATGGGGCGGGATCGGCGGCTCCTCCGGGTCGGTCATCGCATCGATGACCACCGGACGGTCCGCGGCGAACGCCTCCCGCCAGGCATCGGCAATATCCGCTGACCGGTCGACCTTGATGCCCTTGAGACCGATCAGGTCGGCCCAGGCGTGGTAGGGCACGTAGGGGATGTCCTGGGAGGCCTCGAACTTGGGGTCGCCCTCCATCGCCCGCTGCTCCCAGGTGACCTGGTTGAGGTCCTCGTTGTTCAGCACCAGGATCACCAGTCGCGGGTCGGCCCAGGTCTTGTAGTACTTGGCGGCGGTGAGCAGCTCAGCCATCCCGCCCATCTGCATCGCACCGTCGCCGACCATCGCCACGGCGGCCCGGTCGGGGTAGGCGAACTTCGCCGCGATCGCGTAGGGCACGCCGGGCACCATGGTGGCCAGGTTCCCGGACAGGGACGCCTTCATCCCGCGCCGGATCCTGATCTGTCGGGCGAACCAGTTGGCCGCCGAACCTGAGTCGCTGGACAAGACCGCGTTGTCCGGGAGCTGTCGGGACAGCTCGGCGAACAGGGCCTGCGGGCGCACCCGTGGCCGGTCGTCCTTGTGGTCCACGTCGGCCGGCTGGGCGCGGTCGTCCATCAGCTGCCACCACTCCTCGACGTCCTTGATGATCGTCTCCTGCCAGGAGCGGTCCTCCTTGCGGTGCAGCAGTGGAAGGAGCTCGGCGAGGGTCTGCTTGCTGTCCCCGAGCAGTGCCAGGTCCATCGGGTAGCGGATCGACAGCATCCGGCCGGAGAGGTCGATCTGGATGCCCTTGGCCTGCCCCTCGGTCGGCAGGAACTCCGAGTAGGGGAACGAGGAGCCGACCATCAGCAACGTGTCGGCGTCCTGCATCATGTTCCAGCTGGGCCTAGTGCCGAGCAGCCCGATCGAGCCGGTGCAGAACGGCACGTCGTCGGGTACGACGGCCTTGCCCAGCAGCGCCTTGGCTACCCCGGCGCCGAGCAGCTCGGCGGTCTGCACCACCTCGTCGGTGGCCTCCATCGCACCGGCCCCGACCAGGATCGCGACCTTCTTGCCTGCGTTGAGGATGTCTGCGGCGGCCTGGAGGTCCTGTTGCGCCGGGATCCGGCGGCCCGGCCAGTAGCCGACTCCGGAATGCACGGTGTGGGTCGCCTTCGGCTGTTCGGGGACGGCGTCCATGTCCTGTACGTCGGCGGGGATGATCACGGCGGTCACGGTGCGGTCGGCCTGGGCGGTGCGCATGGCGCGGTCCAGGATGTGGCGGACACTGCCCGGTTCGTTGACCTGCTCCACGTAGGCCGACGCGACGTCGCTGTAGAGCTGGAGCAGCTTGACCTCCTGCTGGAAGCTCCCGCCGAGAGCCCGGACGAAGGTCTGACCGACGATCGCCACGACCGGCTGGTGGTCGAGCCTGGCGTCGTACAGCCCGTTGAGCAGGTGGATCGCGCCCGGTCCGGAGGTGGCCATGCACACCCCGACCTCCCCGGTGTACTTGGCGTGGCCGCAGGCCATGAAGGCGGCCATCTCCTCGTGTCGGGTTTGGACGAACCTCAGCTGGTCCTGGTGCCTTCGCAGAGCCGCGAGGATGCCGTTGATGCCGTCGCCGGGAAAGCCGTAGATCGTGGTGACACCCCAGTCGATCAGTCGCTGGCAGAGGTAGTCGGCGGCAGTGTCAGTCATGGGTGGGGGCCTCCGGTGGTCTGGTCACACCGGGCGGCGGGCGCGCAGGGACCTTGTCTCGGCGCTCTGCTGTGCCCTGGTCCGAGGCTAGCCCGCACCCCCGCAGAACCGAAACTCTCAGCCGGGTCGGATGCCCCACGTGCCGACCGTGCTCCGGCCCGGATCGAGCCGGAGCAGACCGTCACCGCTGGCGAAGGCGTTGGGTGGGCAGGTCATCGGTTCGACGCCGAGCCCTCGCCGCCAGTAGGGCTCCGGCTGGGTGTGGGCGGTGTAGATCTCGACGAACGAGTAGCTGGGGTCGAGCCAGACCCCGACGCTCCGGTCGTTCGGCGCGGAGAGGTGCACCCAGGCCCGGCCGTCGTCGTCGCGGGCGAGGTCGGTGAAGGTGTAGTCGATGTCCTGGGCGCCGATCTGGCGGCCGGTCCGGAAGTCGTACGCCGACCCGGCTACCGGTTCGGTACCGGTGGGCAGGCCGCGGTCGTCGGTGGGCAACCAGCGGGCGGCGTCGAGGTGCAAGGTGCACGGGTCGACCAGGTCGGTGCCGAGCGTCAGGTACGGATGCTGGCCGGCGCCGTAGGGACAGGGCTGGTCGCCGAGGTTGGTGGCTGTGGTGCGCACGGTGAGACCGTTGCGGCCGATCGAGTACTCGACGCTGACGTCGAGAGTGAACGGGTAGCCCATCATCGGGTGCAGCACGGTGCCCATCACGACCCGGTCCGCGCTGTGCTCGCGGGCGGTCCAGTTCCGCCAGCGCAGGAAGCCGTGGATGGCGTTGTGGCTGGCCGGTTCGGTGAGCGGCACCTGGTAGTCGGTGCCGTCGAAGGTGTAGGCGCCGTCCGCGATGCGGTTCGGCCACGGGATCAGGGGCAGACCCCGGGCCCCGGTGCACCGCTCGGTCAGGTCATAGCCGTCGAGGACCTCCTGGCCGGCGGCGCGGTAGCTGCGAATGCCGGCGCCCACCTCGACGATGGTCGCCTCGTGGTCACCGGCGCCGATGTGGAACTGCTCTCCGGACGGGGTTGCGCTCATGCTCGGGTCCTTCCTGGTGGGGGTCTGTCAGTCGAGCATGACATCGAGCCTGTGCATCCAGGCCCGGACGTCGCCCCGGTGCTCGGGGAGTGCGGCCCGGTCCAGGTCGGTGAGCATCGCGGCGATCCGTCCCGGCACCTGGGCGGCATCCGATCCATAGCGCCAGATCTCGCTGACCGCGAGGTCGAGGAAGTCCGCGAACCGGTACTGCGGGATGCGCACGCGCAGCTGCCCGTCCGACGCGGTGTGGTCACCGGTGGGCAGGTGCCGGGTGGCGAGTCTTCGCAGCAGGTCGTGCAGGGTGTCGAGAACCTGGCAGGCGGTGGTGGGGTCGTTGACGGCGGGCGAGAGCGCCCGGTTCGCGATGTCGACCAGCTGCCGGAAGCCGAAGGCGAGGTCCTGCTCCATGGTCCGTTCGTTGTCGAGGGAGATCTCGGCGCCGACTCGTCGCCCGAGGTCGTCCAGGTCGACGTCGGGCAGCAGCCGATCGGCATGGATGGCGAACAGCGGTGCACCCGCCGGGGTGAAGTCCCCGATCCGCGGAACCATGACGACCACGCAGCCACTGTCGGCGGCCAGGTCGGTCAGGGCAGCGGTATTGACCGCGACCAGCACACCGGGTTCCGGTGAGCCAGGAGTGCTTACCAGAACCGGCAGCTCG
>JBBSVL010000191.1:0-5688 GCA_038233595.1 Propionibacteriales bacterium
CGACGGCCGGGACTCCCCGGCCGGGCTGTCCCGGTGATCCTGCTGGGCCTCGGTGGCGTGTTCGTCTTCGTAGCGGTCAGCCTCTTCCTCGCCGTGACCTGGCAGGCGCTCCCGCTCGTGGTCAAGGCCGCGATGATGGTCACCTTCACCGTCGGTGTCGCCGTCGGCGCGACCGCCCTGTCCCGCAGGGGCCTGCGTGGTTCGGCTGAGGCGATCTGGGCGCTCGTCGCCGCCTTGGTCGCGTTGGATCTCGGAGCAGCGCACCGCTCGGGCCTGTTCGGGCTGGACGCGCTGTCCGGGCGGACCATGACGACTGTGGTCGGCACGGTGCTGGTCGCACTCGGCCTCTCGGTCGGCATCTGGGCCAGGGGCACCCGGATCTGCCGCTGTGTCGCAGCCGAGATGACCCTGATGACGGGACTCCTCGTGGTGAGCGTCACTCAGGTCTGGACCGGGCCCGGTTCCGCAGGGCTCTCCCAGTCGATCGGGGTTGTCGGCCTGGTGGGAGTCGCGCTCCTGTTGCGTCCGCGGCTTCGCGAGGCGTCGTACGGCGCGCTCGGACTGGCCGTGCTGACCTGGGCGAACCTGGCCGCACTCGGCGCCCTGAACGGCGCCACCGCGTCGAGCCGGGCCACGTTCTGGAGCGGTCTGGACGGTTGGCAGCTGCTGGTCGCGGCCGCCCTCGCGGGCGCGGTCACGGTGAGCGCTGCGGTGCCCGTCGAGGCTCGCACGACGGCAGCCGGGGCGTCGCTCGCGACGCTGGCCACACTTGTCCTGCTCCCCTGGGACTGGAGCACCCTGGAGGTGCTGCTGCTCACCGGCGTGCTGCTGGTCCTCGCCGCGGTGCTCGGTCTCGCCTCGCGCTGCTGGGCACTGGCCGCGGGCTGCCTCGGCAGCCTGGGCGTCGCGGTCGCGGTCGGCGCCCTGTTGGTCTCACCCGCTGCCTGGGTGCTGTCGTTCGTGGATCGGCACCCGGTCTGGGCCAGCCCCGTCGCCACTCGCTTCCAGGATGGTGTGGGGCCGTCGGCCTGGTCGGTGCTGGCCCTCCTGGTCGCGGCCGGCGTTGTCGTCACCGCCGGCCTGCGGCTGACCGGGTCCCGACGGGGCGACGTAGGTTCCCTGGCGGTGGTGGTTGCCCCAGGAGCTTTCGCGCTGGCGGTCGCCACCGGTCTCGCCGGTTCCCGGCTGCCGTTGTGGCTGGTGGTCGCAGGCTTCGCGGGCGCCGCAGCTGTGGGCGCCGTGGGCACCATGCGAGACACGGGCGACCTCCGGCTTGCCGGACTGCTGCCTGCGGCTGAGGCAGCCGCGCTGGCGCTCCTCGCGGCCAGCCGTTCGGACCTGGTGACCGGAGTGCTCTGCACGGTCCTCGCCGTCACCGCCGCCGTCGTGTTCGCACTGTCGAGCCGGCGTAGCGATGACCGGCTGCTCCCGTCACTGTCCGCATCGGCCACCGTGCTGCTCACCGGGTACGCCGCGGCTGCCTGGACCCTGGCGGCCAACGGCGATGCGACGATCCGCGCCGAGCTGCTGACCGGGGTCGCCTGCGCGTTCGGGCTCGCTGCTGCCTACCTCGCGCGGGAGCCCGTCTCCCGGCTGGGGGTCGAGCTGTCCGCCGGGCTCGTCGGTGTCACGGCGATCGCCACGGCGCTCCCGGACGAGCACACCTTGGCCCTCGTGCTGACGGTGCTGGGCACGGCAGTGGTGCTGCTGTCGGTGCTCGAGGTCGACCGGATCCACATCGGGTGGCTGGGCGGCATCGTCCTGACGGCGTCCACGCTGGTCCGGCTGGACACCGGCACAGCCGGCGGTCTCGGCCCGGAGGTCTACACGTTGCCGGCCGCGGCGCTGTTGATCGGTGCCGGCGCGTGGCGGTTGTCGCGCGACCCCCGGGTCAGCACCTGGCGGGTGCTGGGCTCGGGCCTGACCCTCGCCCTCGGCCCGACCGTGCTGCTCGCGCTGCCGGACCCGAGCTCCCTGCGCGCCCTGCTGGTCGGCATCGGAGCAGCAGCCGCGCTCGGGGTCGGTGTCCAGCAGCGGTGGCAGGCGCCCTTCCTGGTGGGCACCGGGGTGCTCGGCCTCCTCGCCCTGCGGTTCCTCGGCCCACTCGCCATGGACGTCCTGGCCAACCCGCTCGGTGCCTGGATGCTCTTCGGCTCCTTCGGCGCCGCGTGCCTGGCGGCAGGGATCCTGTGGGAGCAGTCGATGCGCAACATCTTGGTGGCCACGCGCTACCTCGCGCACCTGCGCTGAGACAATGCCACCGTGAGCACCTTCCACGATGAGATCGGCGGCGAGACCATCGCAGGGATCGTCGCGAGGTTCTACGAAGGGGTGGCAGCCGACGAGCTGCTCCGGTCGATGTACCCCGAGGACGACCTCGGTCCGGCCCAGGAGCGGTTCACGTTGTTCCTCCAGCAGTACTGGGGTGGCCCCACGACGTACTCCGACCGGCGCGGCCATCCGCGGCTGCGGATGCGGCACGCCCCCTTCAAGGTGACTCCCACGGCCGCGCAGCACTGGCTGACGGCCTTCCGGATCGCGCTGGACGACGCCGGGCTGACACCGGAGCAGGACGCCCAGTTCTGGGGCTACATCACCCACGCCGCCCAGTTCATGGTCAACACGCTCGAGGAGTGACGGGGTCAGCCGAGCTCGTCGAGCAACCGCCGGCGCTGCGCCGGGTTCAGCTCAGCGGCGCGCTGGGTCTGCTTGTCGAAGGCGACCATCACCACCCGGCTGCGCGCCAGCACCTGGTCGCCGTCGCAGATCTCCCCCATCATGATCGTCGACTTGTTGCCGACGTGTGAGATCCACGAGCGCACCACGTACGGCTCGAGCCCGAGAGCAACCGAGCGCAGCATGATCGGCCTCCGGTAGTCGACGTCGGTGTGCGCCACGACCCACCGCGACCACGGGCCGTCCCCCTCGCGCGGCAGCGAGGTCATGTACTGGATCCGCGCCTCCTGGAAGTACTCGAAGTACTTCACGTTGTTGACGTGCCCGTAGGCGTCGACGTCCGACCAACGCACCGCGAGCGGGTACTCGTGCCTGGCCCCGGACTCGGGGCGCGCCGGGATCGGCGGCGAGGGCGAGAACCCGTCCTCCAGCCACACCGAGAGCGCCTCGCGCTCCTCAGGGGAGATGCGGCGCGGCCGCTCCTCCGCGAAGACGAACGGCGTGAGGAGCGTGGTTGCGCGCAGGTGGACCACGCGCCCGCCGCTGGACTCGTCGACGATCTCGTAGGTCAGGGTGAAGGTGGCTGCCCTGATCTCGGAGACCCAGCACTCGACGCGCACCGGCTCGAGCCGCCAGACCAGCGGAGACACGAACTGGACCTCGTGCCGGACCACCACCACCCCCTCGGCAAGCCGCTCACCGCCCTGCACGGATGCGTGTGCGGCGAGCATGTCGATCCGGGCTTCCTGCAGGTAGTCGACGTACGTCACGTTGTTGACGTGGCCGAGCATGTCGAGGTCGGCCCAGCGCATCGGGCACTCATAGACGTGTCGCACGAGGCTGATGCTCTCATCGAAGGCCTCGGTAGCCGAGGACCAGGTGGCCGTCTAGGCTGCCGTGGAGCGGCCCGGAGCGGCCGCCACCGACGTAGAGGAGCTCGCATGCCCGAGGCAGTCATCGTTTCCGTGGCCCGCTCACCGATCGGCCGTGCCAACAAGGGCTCGCTCAAGGACTTCCGGCCCGATGACCTGACCGCGACGATCATCCAGACGGCCCTTGACAAGATCCCCGAGCTGGACCCGAAGCAGATCGAGGACCTGTACCTCGGCTGCGGACTGCCGGGCGGTGAGTCCGGCAACAACATGGGCCGCGTCGTCGCGGTGCTGATGGGCTACGACCACCTCCCTGGGGCCACGATCACGCGCTACTGCTCCTCGTCGGTGCAGACCTCGCGGATGGCCTTCCACGCGATCAAGGCCGGCGAGGGCGACGTGTTCATCTCCGCAGGGGTCGAGACCGTCTCGCGCTTCGGCAAGGGCACCTCGGACCACTGGCCAGACACGCAGAACCCACTCTTCGCCGAAGCCAAGGCGAGGACCGACGAGTACGCCGAGGGTGGCCAGGACTGGCACGACCCGCGTGAGGACGGCAAGCTCCCCGACGTCTACATCGCGATGGGACAGACGGCCGAGAACGTCGCCCGGCTGCGCGGCCTGAGCCGCAAGGAGCTCGACGAGTTCGGCGTCCGCAGCCAGAACCTGGCCGAGAAGGCAGTCAACGACGGCTTCTGGGCCAACGAGATCACCCCCGTCACCACCCCGGACGGCACCGTTGTGTCCCGGGACGACGGGCCCCGGGCCGGGGTCACCTACGAGGCGATCTCCGAGCTGAAGCCGGTCTTCCGTCCCGACGGCGTCGTCACGGCCGGCAACTGCTGCGCACTCAACGACGGCGCTGCGGCAGTGGTGGTCATGTCCGACACCAAGGCCAAGGAGCTCGGACTCACCCCGCTCGCCCGGATCGTGTCCACCGGTGTCACCGGGCTCTCCCCCGAGATCATGGGCCTTGGCCCGGTGGAGGCGTCCAAGCAGGCACTCGCCCGGGCGAACATGAGCATCGATGACATCGACCTGGTCGAGATCAACGAGGCGTTCGCGGCCCAGGTGGTGCCCTCCTACCAGGACCTCGGCATCGACATCGACAAGCTCAACGTCAACGGCGGCGCCATCGCGGTCGGCCACCCCTTCGGGATGACCGGCGCCCGCCTGCAGAACACCATGCTGAACTCGCTGAAGTGGCACGACAAGACCACCGGCCTGATCACCATGTGCGTGGGCGGCGGACAGGGCATGGCGATGATCGTGGAGCGGCTGGGCTGATCCTGGTTGGTTCCACCGGGGCACCGCCAGCCGTGTTGAGCTGCGGTGCGTGGTTCCAGCCGAGGTGGTCAGCCCTGGTCGAGGACTGCCTCTACGGCGAGGTGGATGCTGATCTTGTCGCCGACGAGGATCTTGCCGCCGTCGACGATGCCGTCGAAGTTGACACCGAAGTCCTTGCGGTTGATCTCAGTGGTCGCCTCGAAACCGGCGCGGGTGCCGCCCCAGGGGTCGCCACCGATGCCGAGGAACTCGATCTCGAGCTCGACCGGCCTGGTGACACCCTTGAGGGTAAGGTCACCGATCGCCGTCTGACCGTCGAAGGAGGTGGTCGTGAAGGTCATCGGACCGGACTTCTCGACATCGAAGAAGTCGGCCGACCGGAGGTGCCCGTCGCGGCCCTCGTCGCGGGTGCTCACGGAGTTCAGGTCGACCGTCGCGATGGCCCGGGTCTCCTCGATGCCGGCACCGGTGGTGATGGTGCCCTCGAACTTCTCGAACTGGCCGCGAACCCTGCTCACCAGGTGACGAACCGTGAAGCCGACCTCGGAGTGGCTGGGGTCGATGGTCCAGGTGCCGGCGATCCAGTCGGTCTCGGGGGTGACGTTCGTGGTGTTGGTCATGAGTGTCTCCAGGGCTAGTTGAACATTTAACTTGCCGTTGGAACCACATCCCCCCGGAGGCTATTCCCGGGTGGACATGCCGGACTCTGGCTGACGAACCGGACAGCACCGCTCACCTAGACTCACCGCATGACGCCCAGAGACGAGACCAGGTGGCTGGACCAGGACCAGCAGCAGACCTGGCGCGCATTCGTCATGGGCACCCAGCTGTTGATGGACCGGCTGGACCGTGA
>JBBSVL010000192.1:0-5682 GCA_038233595.1 Propionibacteriales bacterium
CGCGTTCGACCCGGGCACGCGACGGGTCACCATCGAGGTGTGTGTCGGCGGGCGGGGGCGGGCGGTGCGCAGCAAGCGGGTCCGGCTCCGGGAGCCGTTCACCCTCGGCTTCGTGCTCTGCGAGAACCAGGTGACCGTGCTAGCGAGGGCCGACGAGTGGCAGCCACTGCTCACCGAGCGCGCCAAGGTTGCGGCGCTGCTCGACCTGCGCAGTCCCGAGACTCTCGGCCGGCTCGGCTACACGGCGGGCGTGCGGTCGGGTTCGGCGACGCTGGGCGAGGTCCGGCACGGCCCCTTCGGGATGACCGGGCTGCGCGACCCGCACCTGGTCCAGCACGCCGACGGCTCGGCGTACGTGCGGGACGGCCGGATGTTCCTGACCTGGACCTGTGCCGGTCTCGGTGGTTTCCGCCAGGCGCACTGGGGGGTGTTCTCCTTCGACCCGGAGCAACCCGGCTCGCTCACCCAGACCGCGCAGCTCTACAGCCGCAGGGAGGGCCGGCTGCTCGGAGACCACGCCGGACAGCTGGTGCGCGACGGGCCGCGCTGGTTGGCGATGACCTCGTCCTGGGGCGACTTCACGCCGGGTCGTGGCGTGCACGTCCGGCACTGTGCGAGCTCCCACGACCTGCTCTTCGGCGTGCACATCCTGGAGACCGAGCCGACGACGATGCCGACCGGGCTGGACACCTGGGACCCCGGTTTCACCCGGGTCGGGGACCGGTGGCTGACCAGCTATGTCGAGAGCGCCTCGCAACGGCCGTTCCGGTTCCATCCGGCCCTCGCCGAGTCGCACCAGGCAGAGCCGTGGTCAGGGCTGGTCCGGCTCGGCGGGGCGGACGACCTGCGTCAGTGTGAGGGACCCGTGCTGGTGCAGCGAGACGGGCGACCGTGGGTGCTCGCCAGTGACGGTGACACGCGCTGCTACCCGGTCTTCGACCCCCGGATGACGCTGTCCGGCCGGCTCGACGCGTCGTACCCGACCAACATCCCGCACCCCCAGCTGGTTTCGCGAACCGACGGCACCTGGTTGCTGGTCACCTTCGACGGCACGACCACCGACCGGCGCAAGGTGATGGGGTACGGCGGCCACGGTGACGTGGTCGTGATGACGGCCGGCGCGCGACTTCCCTCGGAGAGCTGACACTTCCCGAGGTATGTGGGCCACGGGAAGTGTGCAAAACCCTTCAGACCGTGGTGTTTTGTCGCTCCCACCGGTCCTGCGTGGACATGCAGTGCAGAGAACCGCAGCCACTCGGACGTTTTGGGGCTCCTCGAGATGGTCACCATGACCTCGAGACGGGGCGAGGCCGCTTGGTGGCCCTAGCTCCCCATGCCACCTGTTCCGGGGAAGATCTCGGGCCTTCCCCGGAACCGGAGCTGACGTACGGCACTCTCGTCCAGAGACCTGATCGCCCGGCGGCGATACCCCCCCGCGGTCTCTGCGACGAGGGTGCCGTACACGTCAGTCACCCGGCGTTCGGTGAGCAGCGCTGCCGCGGTCACCTGGTCGGTGTTCGAGACCGCGTTCGGGAGCTGGTAGGAGGCCGAGGCGGCGACCGGTGTCTTCCCGGCGGCGGCGACCCTGGCGACCAGGTCGTCGCGGGCAGCCCGGTGCCACTGGTAGGCAGCGTCCAGATCGGCCCACAGCGTGGGATGGCCGGTCTTCGAGGTCTGGGCAGCGAGCGCGCCGAAGACGTAGACCGCCGCGTGCTCGCCCGCCAGCGCTGCCTGGAGCGGGTCGGTCCAGGTGGGTTTGTGACTCATCTGGCTGACTTCACCACGACGAGCTGCTGCGCCAGCCCGGCACCCATGCTGGCGAGCAGCCGGGCGAACTGCCCCGACTCGGCGGCCCCGGCCGCGGCGTAGCACGTGTCACGCAGGGCCTCGGTCGTCTGCACCACGTGGGCCAGCGCCCTCGAGACGCGGACAGCCACCGCGGGGCTGCCCGGCCCGCCCGTGGGAAGGCTCCCGGTCGGTGCCGCCTTGCGCAGCACGGCGAGATGCCGTCGCTGAACGGCGAGCAGCGGAGCCACCTGGGCGGCCAGCTTCGGGTGCTGCGTACGGGTGTCCTCCAGCAGCGCGACCGAGCGCTGCAGGGCGCCGACCAGCTCCACGACGGTCCTGACGTCGGGGGAGAGGCCACCCGGGCCGGGGCTGGCGCTGGTCTCAGCCGAGGCGGCGCCCGGCACCTGGACGCTGCATCCGGCCCCCGTGACCGCAGCGAGAGCGCTCGCCCCGAGACCGGTCACGAGCGTCGTACGACGCGACAGCAGCGGGCGGGGGAGCACCCGCCAACTCTAGGCACAGCCAGGCACCCACCGGGGTGAGCCGCTCCCACCGGACGAGGCGCAGGGCTGCCCTGATGTGTGGCCGCGGTCACACGGGGTAGAGGGTGGTACGAGGATGACCCGTTCGACACCCGACGGAAGGCGACCGTGACCAATCTTGCCCAGGCACTGACCCAGACCACCAGCGAGCACGGAGACCGGCCGGCGGTGCGGCTGGACGACCTCGTGCTGACCTACGACGAGCTCCTGGAAGGCGCGCGTCGGGTCGCCGCTCTGCTGAAGGCGCACGGGGTCGGTGCGGGTGACCGGGTCGGCCTGGTGCTGCCCAACGTGCCACCTTTCCCGGTGCTGTTCTACGGGGCGGTCAGCATTGGTGCCGTCGTGGTGCCGATGAACCCGCTGCTCAAGGCCCGCGAGGTGGAGTACTACCTCAAGGACTCCGGGGCCTCGATCGTGTTCGCCTGGCACGCCATGGCCGACGAGGCGAGGAAGGCGGCGGCGGCCGTCGACATCGACTGCGTCGCGGTCGACCCCGAGGAATTCGTCAGCCTGCTCGCGGAGCACGAACCCGTCATGGAGGTCGCCGAGCGCGACGACGAGGACACCGTGGTGCTGCTCTACACCTCGGGCACCACCGGGCAGCCCAAGGGCGCCGAGCTCACCCACGCCAACATGACCAGCAACGCGGCGGTCAGCGCGGAGACCCTCGTCGAGCTGACCGCCGAGGACGTCGTGATGGGCTGCCTGCCGCTGTTCCACTGCTTCGGGCTGACCTGCGGGCTCAACGCCACCGTGCGCGTGGGGGCCTGCCTGACCCTGCTGCCGCGATTCGATGCCGCGAAGGCGCTGGAGATGGTCGGCCGTGACCAGGTCACGGTCTTCGAGGGCGTCCCGACGATGTACGCCGCGATGCTGAACGTTCCGGAGGCATCGTCGTACGACGTCTCGAGCCTGCGCACCTGCATCTCCGGCGGGTCGGCGATGCCGGTCGAGGTGATGAAGAGCTTCGAGGAGGCGTTCGATGCCGTCGTGCTCGAGGGCTACGGGCTCTCCGAGACCTCACCCGTGGCCTCCTTCAACCAGCCGAACCTGGAGCGCAAACCGGGCTCCATCGGGCTACCCGTCCGCGGGGTCGAGATGAAGCTGGTCGACGATGACCGGGGCGACGTCGAGGTCGGTGAGGTCGGCGAGATCGCGATCAAGGGCGAGAACGTGATGAAGGGCTACTGGGGTCGCGAGGAGGACACCGCGAAGGCGATCCAGGACGGCTGGTTCCTCACCGGCGACATGGCCAAGGTGGATGAGGACGGTTACTTCTTCATCGTCGACCGCAAGAAGGACCTGATCATCCGTGGCGGCTACAACGTCTACCCGCGCGAGGTGGAGGAGGTTCTCTACGAGCACCAGGCGGTGGCCGAGGTGGCTGTGATCGGCATCGCCCACGGCGAGCTCGGTGAGGAGGTGGGGGCCGCGGTCGCCCTCAAGCCGGGGGAGAAGGCCACCGAGCAGGAGCTCCAGGACTTCGCGAAGGAACGCCTGGCTGCCTACAAGTACCCGCGTCACGTCTGGATCGTCGAGGAGCTGCCGAAGGGCCCGACCGGCAAGATCCTGCGTCGCGAGGTCGACGCCCCGAAGGAGCTCGACACGTGAGCGCCGCCACGCAGGCAGAGAAGCGGATCCACGAGGTCGACGAGGACAGCACCGACGCGGCGGCACCGCTGGACCTGTTGCTCAGTGACGCCGCCCGGAGCCCGTTGCGTCGGTTCCTTCCGGGCATGTCCGGGATCCGGTTCACCGCGAGCCTGGCCCGCAGGCCCGGCCGCGTCGTACGACGGGGTGCCGGGCTGGTCGGTGAGCTCGCCAGGATCGGGGTCGGCCGCTCCGAGCTGGCCGCGCACGAGAAGGACCGTCGCTTCACCGAGGAGGGCTGGACCAAGAACCCGCTGCTGCGGCGCACCCTGCAGGGCTATCTCGCCACCGGGGCCGCCGCGCGTGGCCTGGTGCAGGACGCTGAGCTCGGCTGGGGCGACGAGCAGCGGATCGGCTTCATCATCGACAACCTGGTCGAGGCGTCGGCGCCGAGCAACAACCCGATGCTGAACCCCAAGGTGCTCAAGCGGGTCATCGACACCGGAGGCGGCAACCTGGTTGCGGGCGGTCGCCGCTTTGCCCGGGACTTCGCGACCGCTCCGCGGGTGCCCTCGATGGTCGAGCCGGATGCCTTCGAGGTGGGCGTGGACCTCGCGGTGACGCCGGGAGCGGTGGTGCTTCGCACCGACGTCTTCGAGCTGATCCAGTACACCCCGCAGACACCCAAGGTGCGCAGTGTGCCGTTGCTGATCGTCCCCCCGACGATCAACAAGTATTACGTGATCGACCTCGCCGAGCAGCGGAGCTTGGTGGAGCACCTGGTGGCCGGCGGCCAGCAGGTCTACTGCATCTCTTGGCGCAACCCCGACGCCAGGCACGCCGACTGGGGCCTGGACACCTACGGGCAGTCGATCATCGAGGCGATGGACGCGGCCCAGAAGATCTCCCGCCAGGACAAGGTCGCACTGCTGGGCATCTGCTCGGGCGGGATGCTCGCCTCGATGGTCCTCGCGCACCTTGCCGCCACCGGTGACCTGGGTCGCGTCGCGGCGTTCAGCCTCGCGGTCACGGTGCTCGACCAGACCCAGGCCGGGCTGCCCAGCGCCCTGTTGTCGCACAAGGTGGCCGCGGCGTCGACCAAGGCGTCGCAGGAGAAGGGTTACCTCGACGGCCGGATGCTCGCGGAGGTCTTCGCCTGGCTGCGTCCGAACGACCTGATCTGGAACTACTGGGTCAACAACTACCTGCTGGGCTTCCCACCCAAGGCGTTCGACATCCTGTACTGGAACGCCGACCCGGTGCGGATGACCGCTGCGATGCACCGCGACTTCATGGACCTGGCGATCAGCAACGGGCTCACCGAGCCGGGCGGGTCCCGGATGCTCGGCACCGACCTCGACCTCGCCAGGATCGACACCGACACCTACGTAGTCGCCGGGATCGCAGACCACCTGTGCAAGTGGGAGTCGTGCTACCAGACCACGCAGCTGTTCGGTGGAGAGACCAAGTTCGTGCTGTCCACCAGCGGACACATCGCTGCCATGGTCAACCCGCCCGGCAACCCCAAGGCCAGCTTCCAGACCGCCTCGGCCAACCCGGCCGACACCGTGGCGTGGCTGGACTCTGCGAGCAAGGTCAAGGGCAGCTGGTGGGAGGACTACGTCGGCTGGCTGGCCGAGCGCACCGGCCCCGAGCGCAACAAGCCGCGCCGGTTGGGTTCGGCGGCGTTCGAGACGGTCTGCGACGCACCGGGCACCTATGTCCATGACCGCTGACCCGCGCAGCCGCGCATCGGGACCCG
>JBBSVL010000193.1:0-5652 GCA_038233595.1 Propionibacteriales bacterium
ACGCCCTCGGGAATCGGTCGGTCCGCGAACTCCCGCACCGTACGCCGGCGTACCAGGTCGTCTGCGAAGGCAGACACACGTGCCTGGGCAAGGTCGTCCGGCAGCGCCAGCTGCGGCGCAGAGGTCGGTGCTGAGTCGGGCTGTGTCATCTGGCCCCGGCTCCGAGCGCGACGTACCCCGGCTTGATCACCTTGTCGATCAACGCCAGCCGCTCGTCGAAGGGCAGGAACGCCGACTTCATCGCGTTGATGGTGAACCACCGCAGGTCGTCCAGCCCGTAGCCGAACGCCTGGCTCAACGCGGTCATCTCGCGGGTCATCGACGTACCGCTCATCAACCGGTTGTCGGTGTTGACCGTCACCCGGAACCGCAGCTTCGTGAGCAGTCCGATCGGGTGCTCCGCGATCGAGGCGGCAGCGCCGGTCTGCAGGTTGGAGAACGGGCACATCTCCAACGGGATCCGCATGTCGCGGACGTACGCCGCGAGCCGGCCGAGGTGGGCGGTGCCGTCCTCGTCGACCTCGATGTCGTCGATGATGCGCACCCCGTGGCCGAGCCGGTCCGCACCACACCACTGGATCGCCTGCCAGATCGACGGCAGCCCGAACGCCTCCCCCGCGTGGATCGTGAAGTGGGCGTTCTCACGCTGGAGGTACTCGAACGCGTCGAGGTGACGGGTGGGTGGGTAGCCCGCCTCCGCGCCCGCGATGTCGAAACCGGCCACGCCGCGGTCCCGCCAGGCGATGCTCAGCTCGGCGATCTCACGGGATCGGGCCTGGTGCCGCATCGCGGTCAGCAGCTGGCGTACGACGATCCGCCCGCCGGCCGCCACCATCCCCGCCTCGAGACCCTCCTGGACCGCGGAGACCACCTCGTCGAGGGTGAGCTCCTGGGTCAGGTGCTGCTCGGGGGCGTAGCGCACCTCGGCGTACACCACTCCGTCTGCGGCCAGGTCCGCCACGCACTCTCGCGCCACCCGGGTCAGCGCCGGGCCGTTCTGCATCACGGCAACCGTGTGGTCGAAGGTCTCCAGGTAGCGCACCAGCGAACCGGAGTCGGCGGAGTCGGTGAACCAGCGCCCCAGCGACTCCGCGTCGGGTGCAGGCAGCTCGTGCCCGATCTCTTCGGCGAGCTCGACGATCGTCGCGGGTCGCAGCCCACCGTCGAGGTGGTCGTGGAGCAGCACCTTCGGTGCCCGTCGGACCAGATCTGCGGCAAGGGGGATAGGTTCGGCCATGTCGCCATCCTGCACGGAACGAGCGACCGCCGACCAACCGAGGAGCTGGAGCCATGCGCACGTTCGCCACGCCCGAGGAGATCGAGGCCGCTGCCGGCCAGGAGATCGGTACGTCGGACTGGGTCGAGATCGACCAGGACCGCGTGAACAAGTTTGCCGACGCCACCGGTGACCACCAGTGGATCCATGTCGACGTCGAGCGGGCGAAGGACGGCCCTTTCGGCGGCACCATCGCGCACGGCTACCTGACCCTGTCTCTGGTGCCGTGGCTGGGCAGCCAGATCTTCACGCTGGACACTCCCGGCGCCAAGCTCAACTACGGCGTCAACAAGGTCAGGTTCCCCAACCCGCTCCGGGTCGGCTCACGTGTTCGGGCAACCGTCTCGGTCGGCGTGGTCACCGACGTGAAGGCCGGCAAGCAGGTCACGTTCGCCTACACCGTGGAGATCGAGGGCCAGGACAAGCCGGCCTGCGTCGCCGAGGCCGTCGTACTCCTGCTCGCCTGATCGTTGAGCTGCGCCAAAAGCACCCTCGAGATGTGCATAACGCACCGGATGCGGGTCACTTCGCACAACTCAAGGGTGCTTTTCGCAGATCTCAACCGATGCGGTCGATGATGAGGTCCTGTTTCTCGCACGGCGTCCCGGCGGGGGCCACCTCGTAGCCGCCCTCGAGCGAGGCCAGGGCGCGCTCGAACCGGTCGGGTTCGTCGGTGTGCAGGTTGAGCAGCGGCTCGCCCTCCTTGACCTGATCACCCGGTCGGGCATGCCACTCCACGCCCGCGCCGGCCTGCACCGGGTCCTCCTTGCGGGCCCGCCCGGCGCCAAGCCGCCAGGCAGCCATCCCGACCGCCATCGCGTCCAGCTTCGTCAGCAGCCCGGACGACGGTGCGTTGACGACGTGCGTCTCCCGAGCACACGGAAGCGACGCCGACGGGTCACCGCCCTGGGCCGAGATCATCTGCCGCCAGGAGTCCATCGCCTTGCCCGACGACAAGACGGACGCCGGGTCGACGTCCGGGCGGCCGGCCCCGGCGAGCATCTCCTTGGCCAGCGCCAGGGTCAGCTCGACCACGTCGGCGGGACCGCCGCCGGCCAGCACCTCCAGCGACTCGCGCACCTCGAGTGCATTGCCCGCGGTGCGCCCGAGCGGGGTCGCCATGTCGGTGAGCAGCGCCACCGTGTGCACTCCGGCGTCATTGCCCAGCGCGACCATCGTCTCGGCCAGCTCGCGGGCCTGGGAGACGTCCTTCATGAAGGCACCTGACCCGACCTTCACGTCGAGCACCAGGGCACCGGTCCCCTCGGCGATCTTCTTCGACATCACAGAGGAGGCGATCAGCGGGATCGACTCGACGGTTCCGGTCACATCGCGCAGCGCGTAGAGCTTCTTGTCCGCCGGGGCCAGCCCCGCACCGGCCGCGCAGATCACCGCGCCGACGTCCTCGAGCTGGCCCATCATCGCCTCGTTGGACAGCGCCGCCTGCCAGCCGGGAATCGACTCCAGCTTGTCCAGGGTGCCGCCGGTGTGGCCGAGCCCGCGCCCGGAGAGCTGCGGAACGGCGACCCCGCAGGCGGCGACCAGTGGCGCGAGCGGAAGCGTGATCTTGTCACCGACCCCGCCGGTGGAGTGCTTGTCCGCGGTCGGGCGGGACAGCGCGGAGAAGTCCAGCCGCTCCCCCGTCGCGATCATCGCCGCGGTCCACCGCGAGATCTCTGAGCGGCCCATGCCGTTGAGCAGGATCGCCATCAGCAGCGCGGACATCTGCTCGTCTGCGACGACGCCTCGGGTGTAGGCGTCGACCACCCAGTCGACCTGGCTGTCGGAGAGCGCGCGCTTGTCCCGCTTGGTCGCGATCACCTCGGTCGCGTCATGTGTCGCCACGTCGTACCACCTCCAGGGCTTCGGGCCCGAACGCGTCGGGCAGCACCTCGCTCATCGGACGTATCCCGGAGACGGTGAGCACCAGGAGCCCGGGACCACCGGCCTCCCAGAGCAGCTGCCGGCAGCGGCCACAGGGCATCAGCACCTCGCCCGATCCGTCGACACAGACGAAGTGGGTCAGCCGGCCTCCTCCGGTGGCGTGCAGGGCGGAGACCAGCCCGCACTCGGCGCACAGCGTGACGCCGTACGCCGCGTTCTCCACGTTGCAGCCGACCACGGTGCGGCCGTCGTCGACCAGGGCGGCCGCGCCAACCGGGAAGGAGGAGTACGGCGCGTAGGCGTGCCGCATGACCTCACGGGCCCGGTCCTGCAGCTCGCGCCAGGGCCCCTCATCCTTTGACATAGGGCTCCCCGTCCGCGGCCGGTGCCCGCACGCGGCCGACCAGCCCGGCGACGGCCAGGATGGTGGCCAGGTAGGGAAGCATCGCCAGGAAGTTCGACGGGATCCCCGGCACCGTGATGGACAGCAGCGTCTGCAAGGCCGACGCGAAGCCGAAGAGCAGGGCCGCGGCGACCGCCCCGCGCGGGCTCCACCGGCCGAAGATCAGTGCGGCCAGCGCGATGAACCCGTTGCCCGAGGTGATGTTCTTGCCGAAGGCACCCACCGAGCCGACCGTGAAGTAGGCACCCGCCAGCCCGGCGATGGCTCCCCCGATCACCACGTTGCGGTAGCGCATCGCGAGCACCTTGATTCCCAACGTGTCGGCCGCCTTGGGGTGCTCGCCGACGGCGCGGGTGCGCAGCCCCCAGCGGGTGCGGAACAGCATCACGTCGATCACGATGATCAGGACGTAGGCGAGATAGACCACGATGTTGGCCTGGAACAGCAGGGGGCCGAGCACCGGGATGTGGCTGAGCAGCGGCAGGTTGATGTCGGCCAGCACGCTGGGGCTGTTCAGCGTGTTGGCGTTGGGCTGCATGAAGGCGTCGTAGAAGAAGCCGGTCAGCCCGAGGGCGAAGACGTTGAGCACCACGCCGAGCACGATCTGGTTGACGAGGTACTTGATCGAGAACACCGCGAGCAGCGCACCCATCAGGCCACCGGCCACCGCCGCGCCGACCAGTCCGAGGTAGCTGCTGGTCAGGCTGCCCAGCAGCGCCGCGGCCCAGGCACCGGCGAGCATCTGGCCCTCGATCGCCACGTTGATCACACCAGAGCGCTCGCAGAGCACGCCGGCCAGCGCACCCAGGATCAGGGGTACGGCCAGGACGATCGAGTTCTGAAGCAGACCGAGGACGTTGATCGTCGTCCCGTCCGAGCGGGCCGAGACCCAGCACAGGAAGGCCACCATGAAGCCGAGGAACGCGAGCCCGGCAAGCCACGGCATCGCCCGCCGGGTGAAGCCGCGGGCGATCTGCCACACGCCCAGGGCGATGATCAGCACGCCGAGCGCGATGGCCATCCCCCGGCCGGGCAGCACCAGGTCGGGCACCCTGATCGAGTCCCCGGACGACCCGATCTTCAGCCGGGCGCTGTGGCCCGAGACCAGCTGCAGGCCGAGGAACTGCACGGTCACCAGGCCGAGCAGGACCAGCAGTCCGCCGGTGGTCAGGCGCTGACGCACGGTGCTGCGAGTCACCACGTCGCGCGCGATGACGACGTCCTCTGCGTCCACCGTCGTGTTCGTGGGGTGATTCATCCGTTCCACCCCTTCGCCAGCTCGCCACCGACGCCCTCGGCGGAGACCTTCATCCGGAAGATGGCCCGGATCAGGGCGGGGGCGGCGATGAACAGCACGATCAACGACTGGATCACCTGCACCAGGTCGATCGGGGTGTAGGTCTGCATCTGGGTGCCGCCGGCGTGCAGCGCCCCGAAGAGCAGGCCGGCGAACACGATTCCCAACGCATTGGCACGGCCGAGCAGGGCGACGGTGATCCCGTCGAAGCCGATCCCGGCGTCGATGTCCTGGGTGACCTGGGTGTTGGTGCCGAGGATCTGGCTGACGCCCGCGAGCCCCGCCAGGCCACCGGAGATCAGCATCACGGAGGTGTAGCTTCGCTCCACGCTCATGCCCGCCGTACGTGCGGCGAACGGGTTGGCGCCGACGGCCCGGAAGCGGAACCCGAGGGTGCTGTGCTTCAGCAGCCACCAGGTGAACGCCGCGGCGAGCAGGGCCAGGAACAGTCCGGCGTGGACTCGCAGCGTGCCCCCCAGCAGTGGGAAGAGCTGTGCGTTGTGGTCGACCGGGTTGGAGATCGCCTGGCCGTATGGCGGTGCCTGGAAGCCCTTGACCGACAGCAGGTAGGCCAGCAGGTAGAAGGCCACGTAGTTGAGCATGATCGTGGTGATCACCTCGTGGGCACCCGTCCGCGCCTTGAGCCATCCGGCCAGCCCTCCCCACAGCGCCCCCCCGAGGACGCCCGCAGCGATGGCGACCAGGACGTGGACGACCACGGGAAGGTGCCAGTGGAAGCCGACGAAGCCGGCGAAGATCGCACCCAGGATGATCTGTCCCTGGCCGCCGATG